>NZ_NHRP01000021.1:0-53075 GCF_002165385.1 Acinetobacter sp. WCHA39 | reverse complement strand
TTCTGACTAAAAATTCGCTCAAATAAACTTCGAGAAATTCTTACCATTCAATCAATGAAATATTTTCGATCGATCAATCAGTAAAAATCCACACAAGTTGTTCTTCTATTCTCTTAATGATCTTCTCGATGATTCGTCATCACCAAGCTAGGTCGGCTATGTTACTCTAATCTAAATTAAAGTCAACAGGTAATTTCGATATTTTTAAAACTTACCAATCAACCCAAGAACCTAACCAATCTAGCCAAATCCTTGTTTCTCAACAAGTTTTTATCTGCATCACCGCCGATGGATGTGCATTCTACACCATTTCAAAACACACGCAAGCACTTTTAGAAAATTTAATAATTCGGTTGTTTTATTTTTAAACCACAACCAACTCAAATTACTGATTTATATCGTTTAAATTTATTTAATTATCTTGATAGATAGTTTTAATGATGTAAGTTCCTGTAATTTAATGAATTAATATGAAATACGGATACAATTCCACCTAATTTTAGATGGTCACATAAATTAAAGCAGAAATATTTTATTCATATCTCTGCTTTGCTTTTTATTTTTTAGTCTTTATCTGAACACTCATAATTTTAATTGGTTGTTTAGGGACATTTTGATGCATTCCATAGTTACCTGTAGGAACACTAACAATTTTATCAACAATATCCATTCCCTTCGTTACTTTACCAAATACGGCATAACCAGCATCCATTTGTGAACGATTTAGGAAAGTGTTGTCAGCAACGTTAATAAAAAATTGACTCGTAGCAGAGTTAGGATCACTAGTGCGTGCCATTGCTAAAGTACCACGTGTATTTTTCAAACCATTATTTGCTTCATTACTAATAGGTGCTTTAGTTGTTTTCTCAATCATATTTACATCTAAACCACCACCTTGAACCATAAAGCCTGGAATAACACGATGAAAGATCGTACCTGCATAGAAGTTACTTTTTACATAGCTTTCAAAATTCTTTGCAGATATAGGGGCTTTATCATCATAAAGCTCTATCTCAATATTCCCCATACTGGTTTTCATATCAACCATCGTATTTGCAAATAAATGGCTGCTGGCTAATAGTAGGCTTGTTGTAATCAACAACTTTTTCATGATTGCTTTTCTCTAATTTAGATGAGTGGTCAGTTGTAAATCATAATATTAAGTTTACAAATTCATTTTTGCTATTTCTTATTTGTTATCTGAAATGAAAACCTATGTTCCACGTGAAACATAGGTTTAATTAAATTAATGGTGCTTATCCCAAAACTTTCTAAAGTTCTTTGCAATCTCAATGGTATTCCGTTTAGCCTTGCTAGAAACAGGCGTTAAATTAATAAACCCATGTGTTTGATCTGGATAATCCACATACTCAACTTTAACACCACTTTGTCTTAACTTATGGCTATAGATCTTTCCTTCATCATGTAACAGGTCATGACCCGCTGTAACCACGAAAGCTGGCGCTAATCTTTTAAGATTACCAAAGGTTGGAGAAACTAATGGATCATCTAAAGCAACTTGATGATGATTTGAATAGTATTTGGTAACGTAGTCCACATCTTTGCTTGTTAGCACTAAACCTTGACCATAGGCGTAGAAAGAAGGGTGTTTACTTTTAAAATCAACAACTGGATAAAAAAGTAATTGTGCTTGTGGTGCATAGGACTTTCCGACAGCATTTTGTGCAACTACGGTACTAATATTCCCCCCTGCACTATCACCTGCAACAGCAATACGGTTTTTATAAATTTTAAGTTGACGGCGATTTTGATATACCCATGCCAACGCATCTTCACAAGATTTAATCAATAACTGTGGTGATGCTTCAGGTGCAAGCGGATAATCCACACTCAGGACTTGTACTTTTGCGTACTTCGCAATGAGTCGACAGGCTTCATCATGCGTATCTAAACCACCAACGACGAAACCACCACCGTGATAGAACACGATCATCGGTAATTTTTTATTAGGTGCAGGATGATAATGCCTTGCGAAAACAGTGCCACTCTGTAAAGGCAGACGTATATCTTCTACCGATTCTATAGAAGTCGATTTATTTAAAATCGCTAACATTTGTGTATCAAATTGACGGCGAGATTCGATCGGATCATCTCCAATAAAACCAACACGCCCTTGTTTAATTTGAACTGCCATTAAGCATTTTGTAAAAGCATCCAAATCTGGATATTGATATGGGTAGCCTAAAACTTTCGCCAATGATTCTTGTACAATCTTAGGCAGCTTATCTAGCACACGTGCAGCAGGACCTTGTCCTTTATCTAAAATCGTTTGAATTTTTTGAGGTAATGCTGACACGTTCTTCCCCTTTTTCGCCCTGTCCATAGTTCTTGTTCATATCGACTATATGCTGTTATAAAGTCGTAGATCAAGATAAAGAATCCAAAATCATGCTGTAACCTAAATGGCTTATCTTAAAAAGTCATTAACCATTTTGCTAATCACTGCTTGCCTTTCATGCCAATAGCCAAGCTCAAGCACAGGTAAAAGAGGTATTTTCTGTTTTTTTAATATTTCTAATGGCTTTGTTGCACAAACCTATCTGAAAGGCTTTTCATCGCGGAAATATTGCCATTTGGTTTGATCCTGCTACGCAATGGTATGCTTCATCAAAAGGCAAACAAGGGCGAAATCAAACCTACTCCGATGCAGCCATCCAATGCTGCTTAATGATTAAATCCTTATTCCGTCTGTCTTTACGTATGGTCACTGGCTTTGTGCAAAGTCTGATTAAACTTTGCAGCTGAACAGCCCCGACTATCAGTGATATTCGTACTCCACACTGTGTAGAATACAAAAGCATATTGATATTGTAATCAGCGACCATAAAAGTAGCGATGGGCTGCCTTGCGCAATATATTTCTCATCGTAGACTCTACAGGCATGAAGTTTCTAGCTGAGGGCGAATGGAAACGCAAGAAACATGAACCTGTTAAATTGGTTTTCGGCTTTAAGTAAGAGGAGTATGTCACCATGATCCCGAAGCCAACAGATAATGAGAAGAAAGTGTGCCCATAAGCAGCTAACCACACTTTATAGTCCATCATCGCAGACCAGTTCGGCGTGAAGAATGCATTTAAGCCTTCAGCCGCACCAGGTAAACGTAATGATTGAAGGTTTAGCCGCCCCTGAACAGCACAGTGGTACGATTCGTTTCAGCTGTGGTCTGTTTCTGTTCCAACTGGGTGTGAATGAATGCATTAAACAATTTAAGAAACACTATCCATAGATCCATTTCGATGTCTATTTAACTGAAAATACGGTCGACCTCATCGATGCTCAGGTTGATCTTGCACTGCGTATTACCCAGAAAGTTACAGATGGGCTGATTGCCCGACCAGTTTGTCAAATCGAATCCATCTTTTGTGCACATCCGCACTATTTACAAGACCACACTCCCCTTTCACACCCAAGCCAATTGATTCAGCATGAATGTATAGCCCACCATATGTATAATCAGTATTGGACTTTGTTTGATACAGATCAACAACCTCAGAATTATCCATTAAATGTTACGTTTAAAAATGATGATGTGATTGCGCTGTATCAAATGTGTCTCAAAGCAGAAGGCATTGCCATGTTACCAACGCTATTGGTGCATCAGGATATTGCACGACAACGTTTGCAACAGGTATTTACAGATTTTTTGCACCCGACCTAACCTTGTGGTTAGTCTATGCATCAAGGCAACATTTACCGAAAATCACACAAGAATTTATTGCTTTTGTCATCGAAAACTTAAATTTTTACTTAAATCAGCAAAATTAAAAGATTTAAATTGACCTGAACGCTTGAATTTTGTCGCCTTGCCCATACTTCATCCCTATCTATGAATGACCAAGATGTGGCAGTTCGGGTTTAACCCTATGAGCATTCACGCCAAAAGGACTGTACATGTTTAAGAACTTTTTTCAACGGAGATCATCAATGGCTAATGAGCAAAATGAGCAAGCTCAAGACATTCAAAATGAGCAACAAACTGAACAAACTCAAGCTGAAGGTGTAGAGCAAGCAAACGAGCTTAGCGTTGAAGATTTACAAGCGCAAATCACCAAACTCGAAGAAAGCTTGAAACTTGAAAAAGCCCGTACCGCAAATGCCGTGTACGAAGCACAAAAGAGTGTTGAACGTATCCAGCGTGAATCTGAAAAACACAAAGATACCGTTCTTGAGAAATTTGCTAAAGAGTTGTTGGATTCAGTCGACAATCTTGAACGTGCGATTCAAGCCGCTGGTGATGAACAAACACCTTTACTTGAAGGTGTAAAACTGACTTTGAAATCGCTACTGACAACACTTGAAAAATTTGGTGTGGTTGAAGCAGATACCCAAAATGGTTTCAACGCAGATCTTCATCAAGCAGTCGGTATCGATCCAAACGCTCAAGCGAACCAAATCGGCACTGTATTACAAAAAGGTTATACCTTAAATGGTCGCCTACTCCGCCCTGCAATGGTCATGGTCGGACAATAAATCCAGTATTTTGAGAGTTTTTCAGTTTTTTTTCATAAAAATGCTTGAAAAAAAACGATTGACTCTCATATCGAATAACAAGCAAATCCCCTTTACCCAAGAGCATATGAGGGGGATTCACAAAATTTTAGAGGAACACAATCAATGGCAAAAATTATTGGTATTGACTTAGGTACAACTAACTCATGTGTTGCTGTACTTGAAGGCGACAAAGTAAAAGTAATCGAAAACGCTGAAGGTGCACGTACAACTCCATCGATCATTGCATACAAAGATGGCGAAATCTTAGTTGGTCAAAGCGCTAAGCGTCAGGCTGTAACAAACCCGAAAAACACTTTATTCGCAATCAAGCGTTTAATCGGTCGTCGTTACGAAGATCAAGCAGTACAAAAAGACATCGGTCTTGTACCATACAAAATCATCAAAGCTGACAATGGTGATGCTTGGGTTGAAGTAAACGACAAGAAACTTGCACCTCAACAAATCTCTGCTGAAATCTTGAAAAAGATGAAAAAAACTGCAGAAGACTATTTAGGTGAAACCGTAACTGAAGCAGTCATCACTGTTCCTGCTTACTTCAACGATGCACAACGTCAAGCAACTAAAGATGCAGGTAAAATTGCAGGTCTTGATGTTAAACGTATCATCAACGAACCAACTGCTGCTGCACTTGCGTTCGGTATGGACAAAAAAGAAGGTGACCGTAAAGTTGCAGTTTACGACTTAGGTGGTGGTACTTTCGACGTATCAATCATTGAAATCGCAGACCTTGATGGCGACCAACAAATCGAAGTGTTATCAACAAATGGTGATACTTTCCTTGGTGGTGAAGACTTTGATAACGCGTTAATTGAATTCTTGGTTGAAGAATTTAAGAAAGAACAAAGTGTGAACTTGAAAAATGATCCACTTGCGTTACAACGTTTGAAAGAAGCTGCTGAAAAAGCAAAAATCGAGCTTTCTTCATCAAATGCAACTGAAATCAACCTTCCATACATCACCGCTGATGCAACAGGTCCTAAGCACTTAGTGATCAATGTAACGCGTGCAAAACTTGAAGGTTTAGTTGCTGATTTAGTTGCTCGTACAATCGAGCCTTGCAAAATCGCGCTTAAAGATGCTGGTCTTTCGACTTCAGACATCTCTGACGTAATTTTAGTTGGTGGTCAGTCTCGTATGCCACTTGTACAACAAAAAGTACAAGAATTCTTTGGTAAAGAGCCACGTAAAGACGTGAACCCTGATGAAGCTGTTGCAATCGGTGCTGCGATTCAAGGTGCTGTATTGTCTGGTGACAAAACTGACGTTCTTTTATTAGACGTAACACCATTAACTTTAGGTATCGAAACCATGGGTGGTGTATTAACACCAATCATTGAGAAGAACACTACGATTCCTGCGAAGAAATCACAAGTGTTCTCTACAGCTGCTGACAACCAGCCTGCTGTAGATATTTCAGTTTACCAAGGTGAACGTAAAATGGCTCAACAAAACAAATTGTTGGGTAACTTCCAATTAGGCGATATCCCACCTGCTCCACGTGGCGTACCGCAAATTGAAGTATCGTTCGACATCAACGCTGACGGTATCTTAAAAGTATCGGCTAAAGATAAGAGCACTGGTAAAGAGCAATCAATCCAGATTAAAGCAAACTCAGGTTTGTCTGATGCTGAAATCGAAGCAATGATCAAAGATGCTGAAGCGAATGCTGAAGAAGACCGTAAGTTTGAAGAGTTAGCGAAAGCACGTAACGAAGCGGATGCTTTAGTCTCTAGCTCGAATAAAGCAGTCAAAGATCTTGGTGATAAAGTCACTGAAGATGAAAAAACTGCGATTGCTACTGCGGTGTCTGAGCTTGAAGCATCGACTAAAGAAAATGATGTTGAAGACATCAAAGCGAAAACTGAAGCTTTACAAAACATCTTGATGCCAATCACCCAACGTGCTTATGAACAAGCACAAGGTGCTGGCGGCGCAGAAGGTTTTGATCCAAACGCATTCCAAGGTGGTGATGCGGGTCAACAACAGAAAGCGGACGATGGCGTTGTAGATGCTGAGTTCACTGAAGTAAAAGATGACAAAAAATAATTTGTCTCTTTAAAAAAGACCGCGCGAAAGCGCGGTTTTTTTTTATTTTAAGATTCATTATTTTGATCGAAATATAGTTCACCCAAAATCGGCATAAATAATGGTTCGACTCCAGAAGCTTTTATTTCTTCTAAAAATTCAGGGATATTCACACCAGGTAATAATTTTGGTGGTTGATCAATAGGTGTGAGCATCGTATCCCAATGACATGGAATAATGTATTTAGGTTTCAGCAAGCGCACGACATCTTTGACATAGTTCGGGCGATATTTGCGTCCAATCGCACATAGACAAACAATATCTGCTTGCCTCCCTTGTAATTCTTGTTCAATAAAATCAGCTGAATCAATGTGTACAACGCGAAGATGCCCCGTATTAATCCACCAATTAAACACTTGACCATGCCGTAGGTGATGAAATTTCGGTGGATAAGGTGGCGGTGTAGTCATATCCCCTGGTAATGGCACCCGACCAAACAATGCTTTGCCATGAATCGACGGCAGCCCAACAACTTGCCATTGACCACAATCTATGATTTCTCTTCCCTTTGTTTCAAGCATTTGCGATTCAGACAAGCCTGCTGAACGTCCATACATTAAAGTCGCTTTGGATCCAATTAACCGTGCCCCCGTTTGTTTACACACTTCTGGCGCATCTAGAATATGATCGTAATGAGCATGCCCAATCAATACATCATCTACATTTGGTATATGTTGTCTGACTAATTCAGGATCACTCAATAAAGGCTGAGTAAACGTTTGGTTTAAGTTTGGACGACTGATAAAAGGATCAAGCACAACTGTACGATGCTGATCAGAAAGAATGAATCCCGCCGTCCCCAAATATTTGATTTTTAAATTTTTAACGTTTGCATCAGCAGGAGAATCTGCTGTCCATGCAGTATCAGGCGCTTTCAGTAAATATTTCAGCATATTGTGCCTTAATGTTTATTGTATTTATTCCTTCAGAATATGCATTAAAGCAGAATGTGATACATGTTGATATATTTTCCAGATATCTCTTATTCTTGTTATAGTTCAATTTATTTAGATCAAAAGTCTCTCTTAAACTGATTCATTTCATTTTCAGAAGAATAGAAAATACAATCATGCGCTTTTTAATTTTTTCAGGGTTAATTATTTTCTTATTAGGGTTAAGTTATCAAACTCAGAAACATCCTCAACTAAAATTCAATTCATTAGCTGACCGTATCACTCATCCAATAGATACTCGCCTGCGTTATCGAATCGCTGAGGTAGATCCTCGTTTTAAACTCAGTATTGAACAAGTACAAGAAATTAGCCAACAAGCAACTCAAATTTGGAAAGATGGTACAGGTCAAGATTATTTTGTTTATGACCCCAATGCCCAACTTGCGATTCACCTCATTTACGATGAACGCCAACAAGAAAGCGAACAACGCCGAGAACATATAACTCAACTCGAAGCGAATCAACAGGTATGGAAAGATAAAAAACAGCAATTAGACCAAATTGAACAAGAAATTATGCGGAGTAAGCAATTTTTAGATTTAAAACAACAACAACTCAATCAACAAATTCAGCAATATAATCAAGAGCAGCTTTCTGCTCAACACAACCAATCTGCATCTGGGAATTCGACATATTTTCAGCAGAAACAACAAGAGCTACAAAGTAATATTGAGTTAGTGCAACAAGAAGTTAATCAATACAATCAAAGAATTACTCAATTAAATCAAAAAATAGATGAACTTAATTCACTGGATCAACAACTAGATGCTTCAGTCAAACAATACAAACAACGCTTTCAACCACATTTATTTCATAAAGGCTTATTTAATGGAAAACAAATTTTAATCTATGAGTTTGAATCAGATAACGATTTACGATTAACACTAGCACATGAACTAGGACACGCCCTTGGTTTACAACATGCAAACAGCCCTCAAGCTTTAATGTACCCTATTATGAAAGATCAAGAGATGGACCATTTCCATCTTACTCAGGCTGACCGTGATTTATTATTAACAAGATAGCCTTTTATGGCTGAATTCGCCCTACAACAAGAGATTCAAGTTCATAATCAAAAAACTCAGCAACTTAATCGAGATATTCAAAAACTCAATCAAAATAATAAGCAACTTGTAGCATCAGCTCATCAATTTAATCAAACATTTCAGCCACGTTTGTTTCACAAAGGGCATTTCAATGGTAAACAGATTTTTATTTATGAATTTTCATCACTGGATGATTTACGCCTCACTCTGGCACATGAGTTTGGACATGCACTAGGTTTAAAGCATACCAAAGATCCAAAATCACTGATGTATCCAAGAATCAAGGAACAAGATGCGAAGAACTTTCAACTCGCAGATGTCGATCTGGAACTACTGGGCTTTTCTCGTTAAGTCTCTGTTATAAGGATATGAGAAATCTATAAGCTGATGTTTTTAAAAAGATCGTAACAATGAGTCGATTCTTTTGATTTATTCATGTTATTGTGGTGTCAAAACATCATCTTAGTCTTAATGGAGATCAGCATGAGTTATTATCATATCCTCATTGAAGTGAATGACCACATCAGTACGATTGAACAGACTCGTGATATTGAAATCTTAGATATTCAGGATCTTAGTCCGTATCTTCATTCTATTTTGATCCCCTATTTCAATGAACATGAATTAGAGTTTGAAGATGAGAATCTTGCTTATAATGAAGTTCTACATCTCGAAGTTAAACAAACGCTCTTGCCAATTGAACACCTGATTGAAGAAGAACAAAAACAACTACCTAGCGATACAGATGTGACCATTACTGCTTACGAGATTTTTAATGATCGTGATTTAAGCCAAGATGTCACTGCGGTAATTTTTGATATTTTAGAAGCCATAAAATTAGATGCTGCACCCTAAATAAAATAAGGTCTGTGTTTAAGCAGACCTTATTTTATTTAAATATACTTATTGCATCATTTGTTTTGCTTGCTCTTGCCTAAATGCACGTAAAATTTGTTGACCAGCACGACCTGTAGGATTCAGGCCTAAGCGCGTTTGCTCTTGGCGAATGGCTTGACGACTTTTGTCTCCAATCAATCCATCCACCACACCAATATCATAACCTCGCTTGACCAAAAACTGCTGAATTTCGCGACGCTCTGCTCGAGAAGTCCCTGCATCATCCGTTGGCCAAGACGTTAAAAATGCTGTACCACCACGTAAACGATCAGATAAATGAGCGATCGCTAAACCATAACTTTCAGCAGCGTTATAGCTATAAATTGCATCAAAGTTTTTAAAGACCAAAAATATTGGACCATTTGCGCCCGCAGGTGAAATCAATCCAGCAGGCGTACTACCCGATAAATTACCTTGAATTAAAGCTGTACCATCCGCACGAGTCACACCCTGTGCAACCCAGCTATTCAGCGACCTTTTATTACGGCGGCTTTCTCCTGCAACTGACATACCTTGTGGAATTGTCACTTCAAATCCCCATGGCATACCTGTTTGCCACCCTGCCCGTTTTAGGAAATTGGCCGTCGAAGCCAAAGCATCTGTAGTACTTGAAACCAGATCACGGCGACCATCTCCATCAAAATCTACTGCTAAGCGCTCGTAGGTCGATGGCATAAACTGGGTATGACCAAAAGCCCCTGCCCATGAGCCATAGAGTTGATCTTGTGTTAAATCTCCACGCTGTAAAACACGCATCGTTGCAAAAAATTCACTACGGAAATAACTTTGACGGCGACCCTCGCAACTGAGCGTTCCCAAAGCCTGCAATAATGGATATTTACCTGAAATATCGCCGTAGTTACTTTCCACACCCCACACCGCCACTACAGTTTCTGCTGGTACACCATAAGCCTGTTCAACTCGATTTAAAACAGCACGATGTTGAGCAAGTTTTTGTTTGCCCACTTGGACACGCTCATCATCAACCAAACCTGATAAATAGTCCCAAATTGGAGTCGAAAATTCAGGCTGGTAATTTAATTTATCAATGACTGAATAATCAGGCGTTAGGTTTTGTGTATAACGATCATAAGTCGCACCAGATACCCCAGATGCAATTGCCTGAGAACGCAAGTTCGCAATACACGACTGGAAATTTGTATTTGGTGAATAGGTACTGTTGGATGGTGCTGTCGTTGTCGCTGACACCGTTGCACCATTAATAATGAGTTCTGCATGCGCTTGATTAAATAAAGCAAATAAGGCAGTGCCCATAAATAAAGAAAAATGATGTTTCATGTCTTAACCAAAGTTTTTAAATTTAAATTTCCTATTCACCTTAACATGCTGTTTGAATATGTATCGTTTGGAAACGTAACTTTGAATTCATTTATTGTCTTTTAAATTTAAAACCTAATTTTTAAATTCATAACTCCACCATCGTTTTAAATTTAAAAGTTACCAACACCCTTCATTTAAATTCAAAAAAAGCATCAATCACTATCTGTATTTTTGAATTTAAAAAATAACTTCATACCAACCATGTTTTTGAATTCAAAAATAGATACTTCATTTAAATTCATTCCAGTTTACTAAAACAGCTCAAACCCACACACTATTACTTACATTTCATAAAATTAAAATCAAAAATAGATATCCACAGCCTCAAAATTTAAATTCAAAACACAGCAACACCTTTGGTTTTAATTTTAAAAAATGCATATTTTTGAATTTAAACCACAACACCCAACAACCCAGCACAATTTAAATTCAAATTTTTCATACTATTTTAAATTCAAAAGCCCAGCTTAAAGTTATCCACAGCACTCCAAAAATGGTATCGCACATTTTTGAATTTAAAACTTTAAATTCAAAAAATCATACGCAATAAAAAAGCGATCCAAAGATCGCTTTTAGATAATGTGGATAAGTTTAGATGTTCATATCATCTGTCAGTGCTAATGGAACTGGTAAAATCTTTGCCAACTGACGACACAAGTCGGTTAAATCATCACGGTCATTCGGCATCAGTGTGATATGGCCCAACTTACGACCAGCACGCTCAGACTTATTATAAAGATGTAAATGCGCACCTTTCAGTGCTAAAACATCTTCTGATTTCGGGTGTTGACCAATGATATTGATCATCACTGTTGGACGCACAATATCGGTTGCTCCTAGCGGCAAGCCTGCTACTGCACGGATATGATTTTCAAACTGCGAGCAAATCGCACCTTCAATCGACCAATGTCCTGAATTATGAACACGACATGCCATTTCATTGGCATAAAGCCCTTGTTCAGTCACGAATAATTCAAGTGTAAGTACACCCACATAATTAAGATGATTCAACAACCGAGTAATATAGTCTTGTGCAACTGGTTGTAAATCTGTGCTATTTGGTGCAGGAACGATTGAGTGTGACAATATGCCATTGTGATGGTGGTTTTCAGCAAGTGCCCAAGTTTTAACATCACCATCCTGTCCACGCACCGCAATAATGGATACTTCACGGCTAAATTTCACAAAACTTTCTGCAATCAAGCTTTTGGCAGGCCCTAATTCAGCCCAAGCTGTATCAATTTGATCTTCAGAACGTAATACGAACTGACCTTTACCATCGTAGCCGCCTGTTACGGTTTTTAATACGATAGGTAATCCAAGTTCAGCCACGGCTTGTTTTAAGCTCTCTAAGCTATCCACAGCACGATACGGTGCAACTGGAATAGCTAACTCATCAAACAAGCCTTTTTCAGCTAAACGGTTCTGAGCAGTCGCCAAAGCAAGACGTGAAGGGTGTAATGTTTTTGTCTGAGTCAGAACATCCACATCAGCTACAGGCGTATTTTCAAATTCAAGACTGAATACATCGGCACTTGCGATGAAATCTTGTAGTGCTTCTGGATTTTTACTTGAAAATACAGGACCTAAAATAGCTGCTGGGCAGTCTGTTTCGGCTTCGAAAAAGCTACATTGAATATTGAGTGGTAAAGCTGCTTGCGCCATCATGCGCCCAAGCTGTCCACCACCAAAAATACCGATGGTTTTATTCATGATTGGCCCCGTTATACTTGACCAGGAATGTTATTGTTCGATACTTTTTCCGTTTGAGCTGTGCGGAAATCAGCCACATTTTTAGCAATATCTGGGCGGGTTAAACCTAGAATTTGCGCTGCAAGAATTGCCGCATTGGTTGCACCTGCCTGACCAATTGCCAGTGTTCCCACAGCAATACCCGCTGGCATTTGTACAATCGAAAGCAATGAGTCAACGCCATTTAAAATTGAAGATTTAACAGGCACGCCAAGCACAGGTAAATCAGTTTTAGCAGCACACATCCCCGGTAAATGCGCCGCGCCACCCGCACCTGCAATAATCACCTGAATACCACGATCACGTGCTGTTTCAGCATATTCAAATAAACGATCTGGCGTACGGTGCGCAGAAACCACCTCAGCTTCAAAAGGAACACCCAATTGTTTGAGCATATTAGCGGTATGTTCAAGTGTTGCCCAATCTGATTGAGAACCCATGATAATCCCGACTAAAGGTTGGCTATCTGTTGCGACCGCATTCATTGGCTTTTCCAAAACATGATAAAAATAGGGAAATGTCTCGACTTACGCCAAGCACAAAGGAATAAACTGGCAAATATTATAGCGGTTTTTTCAGGCATCCCCAACTAAAGAACATTTTTACTGATCCCCCAAAATTAGCTCTGGTTACGGAACACAAAATAGACACAGCCCATTAAGCAAAACATCGCCCAGACATAATCCAACTTGAATGGTTGTTTAAACAGAAAAATCATAAAGGGCACAAACACAATCAGCGTAACAACTTCTTGGGTGATTTTCATTTCGCCCAAACTCCAACCCTGTTGATTTAATAGTTTAGTTGCAGGAATCATAAAACTATATTCCAATAGAGCAATCAACCAACTAAACAAAATCGCTTGCCAAAGCGGCGCATTGTGTAAAATTTTCAGATGCCCATACCACGCCATCGTCATAAAACAGTTAGAAATGATCAACAAACATAATGCTAAAAGTGTAGGGCTCAATCGGATGTCCTTTTATAAAAATAAGGGCTGAATCATTTGCATTTGAATACATCAGAATAACGTTAAAATCACTCAATTTTAAGTTAATAACAACAACGAATTTTGACTATCTTTTCCATGTCAGCCTTGCTATCGTTGCGATTGATTTTTATTGATAACGACAATCATACACACGAGATTAGTGCTGTATGTAAAGCAGTGGAGAAGGCGCATTATGCATCTGCATATTTTGGGTATTTGTGGCACATTTATGGGGTCTTTGGCTCTGTTAGCACGAGATTTAGGACATAAAGTCACAGGTTCAGATGCCAATGTTTATCCACCGATGTCGACTCAACTGGAAAATGCAGGGATTGAATTGATGCAGGGGTATGAGCGTAGCCATTTACAACCGCATCCTGACCTTGTGATCGTCGGTAATGCCATGAAACGTGGTATTGATGCGATTGAATACATGTTAAATGAAGGCCTGCCTTATATTTCTGGCCCACAGTTTTTGGCAGACCATGTCTTGCAAGGCAAACATGTACTCGGTGTCGCAGGGACACATGGCAAAACCACAACCACGACCATGCTGGCCTGGGTGCTGGATCAGGCAGGTTTAAACCCTGGCTTTTTGATTGGTGGCGTACCACTGGGTTTTAGCGAAAGCGCGCGTTTAGGTGGTGGAAAATATTTCTGTGTAGAAGCCGATGAGTATGATTCTGCCTTCTTCGATAAGCGTTCTAAGTTCGTTCACTATCATCCAAAAACGGCAATTTTAAATAACCTTGAATTTGATCATGCCGACATCTTTGATGACCTCGCTGCCATTCAAAAACAGTTTCACCATTTAGTGCGTACCATTCCAAGTGAAGGTCGTATTATTGCGCCGATTACTGAAACCAATATTGATGAAGTGCTAGAACAGGGCTGCTGGACGCCTGTGGTTCGTACCAGTCTTGAGCCAAATGACCAAGCTGCTTTATCTGCGGAGCTGATCAGTGCTGATGGCAGTCATTTTAACGTGCTTGAACACGGTCAAGCGATTGGTGAAGTGAAATGGAACATGACAGGGCAACACAGTGTTGCCAATGCTTTAGCCACCATTGCCGCAGCTCAGCATGTCGGTGTAACGATTGAACAAGCCTGTGAAGCCTTATCCAACTTCGGTGGCGTTAAACGCCGTATGGAGCTGTTAGGAACGGTTCGTGGTATCGAAGTCTATGATGACTTTGCCCATCATCCAACCGCAATTGAAACCACGCTGGACGGCGCACGTAAGCGTTTAGGTGAGCGTAAACTGTGGGCGATCATTGAGCCACGCTCTAACACCATGCGTATGGGCAGCCATAAAGATGGTTTGGCACATTCAGCACGTTTAGCCGATGAAGTGATCTGGTATCAGCCAGAGGGCTTGGACTGGGATTTACAGCCTGTGATTGCCGCTTCATCAAACAAGGCCGAAGTCAGCCGCTCTTTAGATGAGATCATTGCCCGTGTGGTGAATGAAGCAGGTGAAGGCGATGCTGTGGTGATCATGTCCAATGGTGGTTTTGGTGGATTACACCAAAAGTTGATTACGGCTTTGTCGTAATATAGCCTATAGCACACTTTCGTAATTCAATCTTGTCACGGTATTTACTACCGTGACAGGCGGCATAGATGCCGCCTGTTGAGCAGGGGTTACATGGACGTACCCTCTGCTCAACAAAGGATTTTTGTTACCTTGCGGAGTAAACTCCTCGCCCATGAAAAGTAAGGAAATGCCTATACAAAAACAATTAAACCTATTCAGTTTATATGAGGCTGTACAGTCTTTTCCAAATGAAACATATCCAATCCATTTATTGTAATTAACTCAATTTATTTACCAGTTTTAAAGGCAAAATTTTCATTGCAATTCCCATTGGTAACCACGGCCACTGCGGCACATACGCCTTCACGGGTTCCTTCTCAATCGCTTTCACCAAAGCCTTACTTCCAGTTTTCTCATCCACTTCAAACGGTAATTTCTTGGCTCCTTCATTCAATTCAGTGCGAATATAACCTGGGAAAATCGTTGAGACTTTAATTGGAGTATGCAGTAGCTCAGCACGAATCCCTTCAGCCAAATGCGCCACCGCGGCTTTACTCGCGGCATAGGTCGATAAATGCTTTGGTAAACCACGCATTGCACTCATGGAGGAAATCACCACCAAATGCCCTTTATTTTGCGCTCTAAAGATTTCAACCGCGGCTTCACATTGCGCCAATGCCGAAATAAAATTGGTTTCAGCCGTAGCGCGGTTTACATCAAAATGACCCTTACCGATACGGCGACCTTCACCCACACCTGCATTGACAATAATTCGGTCAATCGTTCCAAATTCTTGCTGAAAGGCTTTAAAAACCGTAAACACATCATCGTAATGGGTCACATCCAGCGTCTTAATCCCCACCCGAATCGAAAACTGACGTTGCAACTCCTGTTGTAACACTTCTAGACGCTCTAAACGTCGTGCACACAACGCCAGATTGTAGCCTTTGGCAGCAAACTCTCTTGCCATACCTGCACCTAAACCTGAGCTTGCACCTGTAATTAAAATGGTCTTTGCCATGCCTGCCACCTATTTTTATTTAAATCCATGTTAAAAGTTCAGCATCACGTGCTTTTAAATAATGATGCTCATTAAAGCTGAGTAATTGCAACCGTCCATCTGTCCAACGCAGTGTGGTAATACTGGCATTGGCAATCGACCAATTTAACGCAAAGATCTGCTTTGCATTCAAACCTAATACTTTACCTACCGCCACAGAAATCACGCCACCAGAACTAAATACGACGGCTTGACGATGCTTGGTCATATCAATACTTTCGCAAAGCGATTGCAATGCTTGCTCAACACGTGATTGAAAGCCTAACCATGTTTCATGATATTCATGGTCATATTGCGCTCCAATCCAACGATCAATCGCACCATCAAAGATTTTGGCTAGATAAGCACGTGGATTGGCCATCAATTCAACATCCTGTTTCAGCAATTCAGGCTGATTAAAACGCGGTTCATATTGAGCAAACACATGCTGATGATCAAACTCATTCCAAGCAGACTCTGTTTGCACCACAACGTCTTGAAAATTCTGAGCCAAAGCCAACTGCGCGGTTTGTTGATGACGCTGCATTGACCCAGCAATCACGAGAGGAGTATGTTTTAGGGTTTGTTTAAAAAAATCACCCACAACCTGTGCCTGTTGTTCACCTTTAGCTGAAAGCTGATCGTAGCTCGCTGCACCAAACGACGCTTGCCCATGCCGCACCAAATAAATTGTGCTCATCGTTTTAAAATATCCTGTAGTTTTGCACCATATTCAGCAATCAATGGACGTGCTTCAGTATTGTTTTGCGCAATCAGTTTTAAGGCCCGAATATGCAAGGCATGAATCAAAATCCAGAAATCCTTAAAGGCAGGATTATCAGTTTGCTGATGGTAATAACGATAATAAATCTGTTGCGCAATCACGGCTAAACGGAACAAACCAAACACTTCATAAAAAGCCCAATTCGTTGGTTGCAAACCTGTTTTTTCCAGATAGTAATCCACCACCTGTTGACGTGTCAGCATACCTTTTAAATTGGTCGGTTGACGGCGGCTTGATTTCATCAGCGCATCATCATCCTCTTGAATCCAGTAGGCAAGGGCGCTGCCCAAATCCATCAATGGATCACCGAGTGTTGCCATTTCCCAATCCAGTACACCAATCACCTGAGTCGGTTGTTGTGGATCTAAAATGACATTATCAAAACGCCAGTCATTATGAATCACGCAAGTTTTAGCATCGGCAGGGATATGTTCCAACAACCACTCACGCACAAAAGCAAAATCAGGTACATTTGGCGTGAGTGCTTTGCTATAACGTGCATCCCAACCTTCGACTTGACGGCGACAATAACCTTCACCTTTGCCCAGTTGTTCCAATTCTGTACCTTGATACGGCACTTGATGCAGCTCGATCAATTTATCTAGAACATTCAGGCACAATTGCTGTACCTGTTGCTCATCTAACTGTAATTCTTTCGGTAAATTGGCGCGTGGAATAATGCCCTCGATCCGTTTCATCACATAGAAGTCACAGCCAATTACGCTCTCGTCCTGACACAGTGCCATCATTTCGGGCAGGACAGGGTAGAACGGCGCAAGATGCTTCTGCACATTGTATTCACGTTCCATATCATGTGCTGATTTGGCTTTGGTGCCTTTCGGTGGACGGCGTAAAATTAGATCTGCATTGTCATATTGCAGGCGATAAGTCCAATTCGATGCACCCCCCGAATATTGGGTGACTTGTGCCTGTCCTTGTAGATTTATATCTTGGTCTTTTAACCACGTTTCCACTGCGGAAATATCCAGTTCTTCGCCATGCCGAACCTGACCACCCACATCAATCACTGCCATTTTCTTATATCCTTATCAACGACCATAGCCACGTTTTTTGAGTTCTAGTTTAGCAATCATGCCCTTATGTACTTCGTCTGGTCCATCAGCTAAACGTAAACTGCGTGCTTGATTAAAGAATGCAGTCAGTGGTGTATCACGTGACACACCTTCGCCGCCATGAATCTGAATCGCCATATCCACCACATTTTGCAATACGGTTGGTGCAACCACTTTGATTGCAGAAATTTCGGTGAGTGCCGCCATATTACCTAAAGTGTCCATCTTGTAAGCCGCATACAGCGTTAATAAACGGGCTTGGTCGATTTGCACACGGGCTTCTGCCACACGTTCTAAATTCCCACCCAACTTTAATAATTCTTTACCAAATGCTTTACGGGACATGCCACGATCAATCATCAACTCTAAGGCTTTTTCAGCTGCGCCAATACAACGCATACAATGATGGATTCGTCCAGGCCCTAAACGCCCTTGAGCGATTTCAAAACCTTGCCCAGCGCCGCCAATAAAGCTGCTGACGGGTACACGCACATTGTCAAAACTGACCTGTCCATGCCCATGCGGCGCATCGTAATCACCAAACACAGGCAACATTCTTTCAATCGTCACGCCTTGCGTTTCAATCGGTACTAAGACCATCGAATGTTGATGATGACGGTCTTTGCTCTCGTCAGGGGTATAAGCCATGAAGATAATCACTTTGGCATTTGGATCACCCAAGCCCGATGACCACCATTTACGCCCATTCAGGACGATTTCATCACCATCAATCACTGCCGTGGCTTGCATATTAGTGGCATCACTGGAAGCCACGGCGGGTTCAGTCATACAGAACACTGAACGGATTTCCCCTGCAAGCAAAGGTTGCAACCATTGCTGTTTTTGTGCCTCGCTACCATAGCGCCATAACACTTCCATATTGCCGCTATCAGGTGCATTACAGTTAAATACGGTGGGTGCAAGTAAGCTACGTCCAGTCAGTTCGGCAATATGCGCATATTCCTGAACCGATAAACCAGCACCCAATTCCGCATCGGGCAAAAACATATTCCATAAGCCAGCCGCTTTAGCCTTATCTTTCAATTGTTGTAATTGTTCAGGCCACTGCCACTTGGTCCAGTCACCATCCACATTGAGATGATGGACGTCATCCCAAAATGCCTTTTCGATCGGTTCAATTTCTTGTTGGATAAAGGCTTTGGTTCGTGCAATAAAATCCTGTGCGCGCTCAGATAATGCAAACATCATCATTTCCCTCAAAGTAAAAATTTGGCGAAGCTTGATTCGCTGCTTTACATCACCATAAGCGAAAATTTATTATGAATGAAATGATTTTATTTTATTCAAAACTATGAATCAGATTCATAATACTAGCCCATTGGAAGTGGCTCACTTTCATCGTATTGATATTAATTTATATCCGCTGTTTATTGCGATTTTTGAACAAAAGAGCATTTCTAAAGCTGCCCAATTGTTGTGTATCAGCCAATCTGCTGTCAGTCATGCTTTACAACGTTTACGTGTACAACTTAAAGATGAGCTGTTTGTGCGTAGTGGGCAAAAAATGCTGCCTACGCCTTATGCTGAGCAGATTTATCATCCAATTCAAACAGCGTTATCAACGATTCAAAATATTGCGATTCCACAACACGACTTTGATCCTAGCATGCTGAAAAGCGTGAAAATCGCAATTCATGATGAAATTGAACCCATTATTTTTCCTCAATTAGTTCATCACTTTAGTCAACTCAATCTCGATATTCAGTTTTTGAGTTCTAAACTTGATCGAAAAAATATGCTGGCTGATCTTTCAGCGCAACAAATTGATTTTGTGATTGATCTAGTACAACCCTATCAAGAAAATTTACAGTTTGAAAACTTGATTGAAGATCATTTTGTGGCGTGTACACTTCAAACAGAGATGGATTTATCGCTCTATTTATCCTCACCACATATCGGTGTGTCCTCTCGGCGAACAGGATTATTGCTTGAAGATATTTATCTCAATCGACAGCAACTTTCTCGACAAATTTTTATGCGCTGTCAGCACTATTCAACAGCTTTACAGGTCTTAGCGCAGCACCCAAATGCAATACTGACTATCCCTCAAAGTATTCTAAAACATCTACACTATTCAAAAGATTTACAGATTCATGCACTTCCGATTGAATTACCCAAAATCAATATGGGTATGTATTGGCATGAGCACGTAAAACACAATCCTCGACATCAATTTTTACGCACAGAGATTTTGAAAATTTTTAATCCTGACCTAATTTGCTGAAGATTTGCACATTTGCTAAAAATGTGTAATTCTATACACATATTTGGATGTCACCATCCATACAAAATTCGTTTGACAAGGGGAGTAGCCTCCTCCAAACCTAGGTAGTGTAGTTAAAATACTTAGGTGTCAGAGCTTCGTCATTACACTTTGCAAAAAGTCGGACTCTGAGCATCACAATCGATTTGTGATGTAGGCAAGACCTTGATCATGTTGAAACAGATGTATTTATTCATCTGGCAACTGATCAAGGTTTTTTTATGCCCAGTTGCTAGATATGGAGTTGTGATGGAAACTATCGGTAATCTATGGCTGTATGTCGTATTCTTCGGCCTTGTCACAGTCATGCTTTTGGTCGATTTTTTAGGCTTTAAACAAAAACAAAACCAAGATGTTCCAGTCAAGCAAGCCGCTTACTGGAGTATTGCTTGGGTCACTGTAGCAGTGCTATTTGGTGGGGGCTTGTGGCTCTATCTACAGCAAACAGTAGGACTCACCCTTGCGAATCAAAAAACCATGGAATACTTCGCAGGTTATCTACTGGAAAAATCACTGGCAATTGATAACGTCTTCGTTTGGCTGATGATCTTCGCAGCTTTTGCAATTCCACCTGCATTGCAACGTAAAATCCTGCTGTACGGCGTACTCGGCGCAATTGTCTTAAGAACCATTTTTATCTTTATTGGGGCTTGGTTCGTACAAGAATTTTCTTGGGTACTTTATATTTTCGGTGCGTTCCTTGTTTATACAGGTTTTAAATTCCTGAAAGGTCAAGACGAAGAAACCAATATTGAAGATATTAAATTACTGAAATGGTTACGCAAACACATGCGTATTACCCCTCAACTTGAAGGTAATAAATTTTTCGTCCGTCAAAATGGCGTGTTATGGGCAACACCTTTATTTTTAGTTTTAATCTTAGTTGAAGCATCTGATGTTATTTTCGCGGTTGACTCTATTCCTGCGATTTTCGCTGTAACCAGTGACCCGTTCATTGTATTAACAGCGAACTTAATGGCGATTTTGGGTTTACGTGCAATGTTCTTCCTGTTGGCTGGTGCCGCAACCAAACTGCATTACCTACCGTATGGTCTGGGCATTATCTTACTGTTCATCGGTGCGAAAATGTTATTGCTGGATGTGTTCCACATGCCAATCTGGATTTCATTGAGCTTTATCGTACTGGTACTCAGTATCACCGCTTATCTATCATTACGTCATAATAAAAAGCAGTTGCAATCTTAATCAGTTGAATTCAGGCATTTGATAAATTCAGGTGCCTGAACAGTTAAATCATAAAAATAGACTGTACATTAAAAAAACAGATCAATATCATATGGCGGCTTAAAGCTTTTATCTTTCCTAATCAGAAACATAATAAACAAGACTTGCTCACATATTTATCTCGATCAAGCAAATTAAAATGAGTGGGGTCTCATGCGTTCTAAAAAAATTAATCTTGTGGTGGTGCCATTGCTACTCACTGCATGTAGCCATAATGATGGGCCGCTAGTACAAGATGTTTATAACAATCAATATGATTGTGCAACAGACTGGAATACTGAAACTTGTGAAGAAGAAAATAGCTCAGGGGGTGGAAGTTCTACTGCTGGCGTTCGTTATTATGGTGGCTTTGGTTCTGGGCGTTATTTAGGACCGCAATATTATCAACATAATCGTGAAGTCTCTTTTAAAGGCAACACCTTGAGACCACATACCAATCTCAGTGTGGGACAACCTTCAATTTCAACCACTGCAAAACGCTATTCTGTATCATCACCTATTCGTGGCGGTTTCGGTCGTGGCGGCTCATCATTTGGCGGCTAATTAAAAGACTGAAACTCAAGATGAAAAGAAAAATATTAGCACCCCGCACAGACTGGCAACTCGAACACCAAAAAATTGGTTTTGATTATTTTAATTTACCATCACTTGATGGCTCAATTTATTGGTCAGAGGGCATTGCCTACGAATTTACTCTCAGGCAGATTGAACAGCTTGAAGATGCGGCCAATGAACTGCATCAAATGTGTTTAGCTGTGACAAGTGATTTGATTCAACGCGGTAATTATCCTGATTATTTCCAGATTCCAGTTGCTGCAATTGCACAAATCGAGCAGTCTTGGCGACAAAATGCGCCGATGCTTTATGGACGCTTTGACTTTGCCTATGATGGGCGCAATATCAAAATGCTGGAATACAATGCTGACACTCCCACAGGACTGTTAGAGGCATCAGTAGCACAATGGCTATGGATCGAACAAGTATCTGGGATTTCGAATCGAGATCAGTTTAACAGTATTCACGAAGACTTGATTAAGCGTTGGCGAACCATTCTACCGCGAGGAAGTCACGTGCATTTCGCAGCCTGTCAAGAAGCAGGGCGAGAGGATTGGGGCAATCTAGAATATTTAATGGATACCGCCTTTCAGGCACATCTACAGGTCTCTGAACTCTCAATGGAAAATATTGGCTGGAATGGACAATGTTTTGTTGATCTAAATAATCGACCGATTCAAAACCTATTCAAGTTATATCCTTGGGAATGGATTTGGGAAGAATCATTCTCTCAATATCTGAGTCCGCAATCGAATTGGATCGAACCATGTTGGAAAATGCTGCTCTCTAATAAAGCGATTTTAGTGGAGCTTTGGAAACGCTATCCAAATCACCCACTTTTAGTTGAGACCCATCATTTTGATCCCCAGCAAAAATTCTCTGGCAAATGGGTGAAAAAACCGATCTTAGCAAGGGAAGGGGCGAATATTCGAGTGTTGCAAGATGGTCAAGATCAAGGGGCTGCTTCTGGTAGTTTCTATTTTGATGACTATGATAAATATGGCTATGTGGTACAAAAATGGGTAGAGACTCCATTGTTTGCTGGTCAGTTACCCACGCTGGGTTTATGGATGGTGGGACATCAGTGTGCAGGCATGTCGATTCGTGAGGACTGCTACGACATTATTGGCAATGATGCCCATTTTGCTGCGCATTATTTTGTGGAATAAAGAGTGGAATAAAGAAAGGACAATCTTTATATGTAAAGAAATCATCTACAGTTTTTATTTTTTAAATTTAAGCATCCACAATGTCCTATGGTGCTAAACGGCATAAATACCGCTGGTTTAGCTGTGGTATCAGGCAGGTAATCAGCTAAAGAAAGGATTTTTTTACTTTTTATCCATCAAAAGTAAAGCGTAATTCAATATTCATTCTAATCACTCATACGCTATATCATCATAAAATACAGACTTAAATCCTATGCGCTGCAACCCGTTTCATATAAGACACCAAACGAGTGAAAAATAAAACTTGCAGAAAAATGGTAAAAGCCGAAACACACCATTCGTACCACATTTCAAATGCGGTTTGCGCTAAACCAAAATATTGATAAATTCCCAATAAAACTAGCCCAAAAACAATGCCAAACACAGTATTTTGCATCAAAATAGGAAAGGACAACGCCGTGACCCGATTTAAGAAATGGACACCTTGATCAGCACCATTCGCTTGATAAGTCCGTTGAATCCCAATCAGCATAATCAATAGGGTCAATGCAGCTTCAATCCCAATCACTCGAATATCAGAATAAGGCGAATACATACCGTAATAGTACACCGCACTCACCACCAATGCCGCTGCGAGATAATAGTTTTTATAATGTTGTTTACTTAGAGTATCTTCAGCCAACTCATGCGCTAAAGCTTTGGTATTCCAATAATACATGTGTATTTTTCTCAAGAAGTATCATTATTGCTGACAATTTACGTATTTACACCGAAAAGTAAAGTGAATTGATCCAATCAATTACTCATACCTCGCTCGGCTTTCTATACTTAAATTAGACGAATAATCCAGTAAAACGAGCAAAATCGAGTACAATCAATCGAAAAAAGTAAAATTGTAGGTTGTTATGACTTTGGCTACTCCTATCACTGTTATTCGTGGTCGCTTCTTAGATATTCAAAAAACCGTTTCCCAAGCGAGTGAAATTGCCGATCAAGTCCGTTATCTCGAAGATGGTGTCATCATCACAGAACAAGGCAAAATTCGCTGGTTTGGCACGTGGAACGACGCTCAAGACCATCTACCTGCAAACGTTGATATTCAGCATTATCCAGAGCAACTGATCATCCCAGGCATGATCGATACGCATATTCACTTTCCACAAACGGAAATGGTCGGTGCTTACGGCGAACAGCTTTTGAGCTGGTTAAACACTTATACGTTCCCAACTGAAATCCAGTTTAAAGACAAAGCTTATGCGAGCGAGATCGCCAAGTTTTTTGTGAATGAACTGCTTAAAAATGGCACAACCACTGCACTGGTATTTTGTACGGTTCATCCTGAATCAGTAGATGCTTTATTTGAAGCCGCAGAACAGCATCAGATGCGTCTAATTGCAGGTAAAGTCATGATGGATCGTCATGCCCCTGAAGCTCTGTGTGATAGCGCAGACAGCAGCTATGACGACTCTAAGGCACTCATTGAGAAGTGGCATGGTCAAGGTCGTGCGTTATATGCCATCACACCACGTTTTGCTCCAACCTCTACACCTGAACAACTTGAAAGAGCAGGGCAACTCAAAGCTGAATATCCTGATGTTTATGTACATACACATCTAAGCGAAAATAAAGATGAAATTGCATGGGTTAAAGATTTATTCCCAGCACAAAAGGGTTATTTAGATGTCTATCATCATTATGGCTTAACGGGTCAGCGTTCTGTATTTGCTCACTGCGTTCATTTAGAAGATGCTGAATGGCAATGTATGCATGAGACCGAGTCTGCAATTGCGTTCTGTCCAACCTCAAATTTATTTTTGGGTAGTGGTTTATTTCCGCTGAACAAAACATGGCAGCAGCAAGTTAAAGTTGGATTGGGAACTGACGTTGGGGCAGGAACCTCTTTCAGTTTATTACAAACTGTCAATGAGGCTTACAAAGTTCAACAGCTTCAGGGTGACAAATTATCAGCTTACGAATCGCTGTATCATGCGACCTTAGGCGGCGCAAAAGCGTTAGACTTAGATGACAAGCTAGGCAATTTCAACGTCGGTAAAGAAGCCGATTTTGTGGTGTTAAATATTAAACCAACCGCACTGCAACAATTACGTCAGTCACGTTCCAAATCACTTGAAGATAGTCTATTTGCATTATTTACCATGGGGGATGATCGAAATGTCGAGGCAACCTATATCTATGGACAAAAAGCCTATAGCCAAAGCTAAAGTTTTGAATAAACGAAAAATTGGGTGGATATTATTGGCCATCGGCGGTGCTGTGCTACTGAGACGGGACAGCCATCAGCCGAAAAATGATACATTTTCTGCACCATCAAAAGGTGCATGAAATCTGATTTTGTTTTAAAATTGTCGTATTAGCTCAAGATTTCGAGGTGTTGCAGGTCAACACCTTTTTTATTTTCCCGTTTTTAATTTTTAGGAATCTACCGATGACCATTGCAATGCGCATTATGATTTCGAGCGAAGAGATTCAAGCCAAAGTCAAAGAACTTGGTGAAAAGATCAATGCACACTATGCTCAAAGTGATAAAGAGCTGGTATTGATTGGCTTACTGCGTGGCTCAGTCATTTTTATGGCAGATTTATGCCGTTCAATCGAAAAACCACACGAACTCGATTTTATGACTGTGTCTAGCTATGGTGGCGGGACGGTTTCAAGCCGTGATGTCAAAATTTTAAAAGATCTTGATGGTGAGATTCACGGTAAAGATGTGCTTGTTGTTGAAGATATTATTGATTCAGGGAATACCTTGAGCAAAGTCGTTGAAATGCTCAAAACACGTAATCCAAACTCAATTGAACTTTGTACTTTGGTAAGCAAACCTTCACGCCGTGAGATTGATTTAGAAGTAAAATTCTTAGGTTTTGAAGTCGAAGATCGCTTTATTGTCGGTTACGGTTTAGATTTCGATCAAAAGTATCGTCACTTACCATTTATCGGTGAAATCGGTCTTTGATCAATTATAAAGGCGCTTTAAAGCGCCTTTTTTATTCTAGCTTGTTAATCAAAGCACGATAAAGATTGCACAAAAATACGACATAACTCAGTAATCCACTACAGACAGAGTTAGGCTAAATCGAGCAGGATAGTAACAAACAAATACTATGGTAAAACAAGGAGAAAAGGTCATGTGGTCTCTCATTGTAGCGATTGTGGTCGGTTTTTTTGCAGGTTTAATTGCCCGTGCGTTGCATCCTGGTGAAGATAAAGCAGGATTTATTGTTACCACCTTATTAGGGATTGCAGGTTCATTATTAGCAACCTATGGCGGTCGCTTACTTGGATTATATGGTGAAAACTCAGCGGCTGGCTTTATCGCATCTGTCATTGGTGCCATTATTATTTTGTTCATCTACAACTTGGTCACCAAGAAAAGTTAGAACAAAATAAATTAAAAATGCCCAAATCATTTTATTACAATGCATTGGGCATTTTTATTTATAAACCGAGTTCTTTCCAAATCATCCGAATGTCTTCAGCATTCCGCCCGCCAACCATTTTCAGACCATTCCCGAATATCAGCGTTGGCGTTCCTTCTATACCTAATTTTTTCCCTAATTCTAGATTGCGATCAATCGGATTAGTACAAGTTTTTTCTTTAGGCTGTACATTCTTCTGCAATAAGTTTTTCCACGCATAAGCTGGGTTAGGATCACACCAAATCGATTTTGAGACCGCAATCGATTGTGCTTTTAGTGGGTAGATAAACGTATAAATGGTGACATCATTGAGCTTATCCAGTTCAGCTTCTAATTTCTTACAATAGGGGCAATTCGGATCTGAAAAAATAGCGAGCTGCTGTTTACCATTGCCCTTTACCGTTTTTATTGAATCTTTTAAAGGTAATTGTTTCCAGTCAATTGAATTTTGCTTTAGAACCAAGTCCTTGGTCAGATTCTTTTGATCTTTTAAACGAACCATCGAACCAATAAACATATGTTGGGCATTTTCATCCAAATAAATAATCTGATTGTCTAAATTGGCACTATATAGTCCTGTCATTTCTGTTGCTTGAATATTGCTAACATGAATATTGGGATATTGCTGATTTAAATTACTTTTTAAGGTTTCTACATTTGCAAAAATCGTTGCAGACGTGCAACTCAACAATGAAAATAAAGCGATTCTTTTTAACATGTCTCATACTCAACTCAAAACTAGCGCTATTTTAATCAGGCTTATCCTCATAAATTGCACAGCTTACTCAGTCACAACCAAAAGCCAACCAATCATCGTCATGTTTCACGTGGAACATCTTTTTTTTTAAAAGTGGTTTCAAATAAAAGATAAAAAAGCTCGTTTTGGTAAAAAAATGACAAAAAATCTCACATTGTATTGATCTTCATATAATAAATAAAAATCAAACTAGATCGATTGGTTTATTTTTGGAATAATCCAATCACAATCAGCAAGGCAACTTTTGTAATCTCGTTCAGCGTGAATGAAAAGCCATGAAATGACTTACAGAACTTTTGAAACTTCATTTTAAAGAAACAAGGATATGTTTTCCTTTGCATGATTAGTTTTAACTTCACACCATCTGACTCAATCTAGTCTTGTCTTAAAATTTAGGTACATCCATGTATAACGCGGAATTATTAGAAGAAGCCAAAACGTTTATGTTTCATATGTTGACCAAAGTGGTTGAATATGGCGGCTCAGATTTATTCATTACAGCAGACTTTCCACCGAGTATTAAACTCCAAGGTTTAATGCGTCCTTTAGGTCAGCAAACTTTAACTCCAGAAAAAACTAAGCTATTTGCATATAGCTTAATGAATGAAAAGCAACGCCAAGAATTTGAAAATGAATGGGAATGTAATTTCGCAATTAATATTCCAGAAGTATCACGCTTTCGTGTCAATGTATTTAAGCAACAACTACAAATCGGCATGGTTATCCGAACCATTACGTCAGAAATCCCAACCTTCCAAAAGCTCAAACTCCCAGAATCATTGAAAAATGTCATGATGGAAAAACGTGGCTTAGTATTAGTCGTAGGAAGTACGGGGTCAGGTAAATCTACGTCATTAGCAGCCATGATTGACCATCGTAATGAAAACTCAGCAGGACATATTATTACGGTCGAAGATCCCGTGGAATATGTTCATAAACATAAAAAATCAATGATTACCCACCGAGAAGTAGGTGTAGATTGCCATACTTGGCACCATGCCTTAAAAAATACATTGCGTCAGGCACCTGATGTCATTTTGATTGGTGAAATCCGTGATACTGAAACCATGGAACATGCTATTGCTTTTGCTGAAACTGGGCATTTATGTTTAGGAACTTTACATGCCAACAACGCCAATCAAGCATTAGATCGGATCATGAACTTCTTTCCAGATGAACGCCGTAATCAATTGCTGATGGATCTTTCATCTAATATGAAAGCGATTATTTCTCAACGCTTGGTCCGTACTCAAGATGGTCAAGGTCGTCGTGCAGCCGTAGAGATTCTACTGAATACACCATTAATTGCAGAAAATATCTTAAAAGGTCAATTTCATAATCTTAAAGAAATTATGACCAAGTCTCGTGAATTAGGTATGCAAACTTTTGATCAGGCCTTGTTTGATTTATACAACGAAGGTGCAATTAGCTATGATGAAGCGTTACGTAATGCTGACTCATTGAATGAGTTACGCTTACAAATTAAGCTGAAAAGTACTCGTCAAGAAGGAGTTCCAGCTAGTGCAGCAACTTCTTTAAATATGCTGAAAGAAGACTCTGAAGAGCAAGAAATGCAAGGCATTTAAACAAAAAAAACAGCCTAAATAATAGGAATTATTTAGGCTGTTTTTTTAAAATCTAAAGATTTATATTCAATATTTTAGGAATCAATTGAAAATTTCTTCTTTAAAGCATGCCAATAACGAATCATTTTATTCTTAAAATTTATGATAGTTGCTTTAAAACCAACTTCTTTTTTCGGCTGGTGCTTTAATCTCTCTTGTAAAAGTTTTTCTTTTTCCTGAATTTCAGCAAGTTTACGTTCTTTTGCTTGTTGTTGTTCTTTAACCTTATCAGCTACAGTCTGACCTGTACCTTTGCAAGGTTTGGATTGGAATATAACAGATCCATTCTCTTTACATTGATAAACCTCTGTTTTCGCATAAATAAATGTCGAAAACATACAAAAAAACACAGTCAAAATAAAATAGTTCACGGTATATAACCTAATATTCATTTTAGAATTTAATCAGTTTATCATTACCAATTTTAAAATATATTAATTTATATTCACAAGATAAATTAAAGCTATATAAGCATAAGCAAAATAATGAAACGAATTAATAATTTTTATTAATCTAAAAAATTAATTCTTTAATTAGCATAAAATACACAATAAATTCTACAAAAAAAGCACTAAGAAGATATTCTTAATGCCTATATAAAATTTTCAACTCTTAAAAATTACTTTCCAATACAGAATGAACCAAAAATTTTTCCGAGTAAATCATCAGCACTAAAATCACCCGTGATTTCGCCCAACGCATTTTGAGCCAGTCGCAATGATTCAGCTACAAGTTCACCTGCATTAAACACAACTAACTGCTCACGTGCTTCTGCAAGATAGCGCTGAGTACGCTTCATTGCATCTAAATGACGTGTTCGGGCGATAAAGGTGTCTTCCTCAGGTTGAAAGCCCGCATGCGCTGTAATCGCCTCTATAAGCGCCTGAACACCCATATCTTGTTTTGCGGAGACATTGATATGACGGAAGCCTTGATAATCACTTAATGTGGCATCTTGACCCGTTAAATCGCATTTATTGCCAATCAATAGCAAACGTTTTGGCTCAAGATGCTCTGAAAAATATTCATACGCCAATTGCAATGGCTCATCACCTTGATTCAAATCATACACCAACAGCAGCAAATCGGCTTGTTCGATTTCCTTGATTGCACGACGAATCCCTTCCTGCTCCACAATATCGCCCGTCTCACGTAAACCAGCAGTGTCAGTTAAGGTGATCGGCAAACCATTTAAACTGATCTTTTCATGTAGTACATCACGAGTAGTACCTGCAATATCGGTCACAATGGCACGCTCATGCCCTGCAAGTGCGTTTAACAGACTCGATTTACCCGCATTGGGCTTACCCGCGATCACCACCTGCAAACCTTCACGTAACAGCTGTCCTTGCCGTGCAGATTGCTGTACTGCCTTGACCGAATCCTGTACATCATCCAGCAAAGCTAAAATCTTGCCATCGGCAAGGAAATCAATTTCTTCTTCTGGAAAATCAATCGCGGCTTCAACATGCAAACGCAAGTGAATGAGCTTTTCTAAAACCGTATTAATTTTGGTTGAAAATACACCTTGTAGGGAACGAACTGCCGAACGTGCAGCCGCCTGTGAGGTAGCATCAATCAAATCAGCAATCGCTTCCGCTTGTACTAAATCCATTTTACCATTTTCAAAGGCACGCATGGAAAATTCACCTGCCTTTGCAGCAGTCGCGCCCAAATCGAGCAAACGTGCCAGCAAAGCATTTTGGATGACAGGGCCACCATGCCCCTGTAATTCCACCACATCTTCGCCAGTAAACGAGTGCGGATTTGGAAAACATAACACGATGCCCTCATCCATCACCGAACCATCGGCATCATAGAACTGACGAAAACCAGCCATACGTGCGGTAGGAAGATTTTTCTGGGTTAGTTGCTCTGCTATTGCATAGGCTTTCGGTCCAGAAAGTCGAATCACGCCCACACCACCACGACCTAATGGGGTAGCAATCGCAGCAATTGTGGTTTGATGTTGCATGTTAAATTCACCTAAAAAACACGAGGGTTATGAAACAGGAACCCTAAATACAAACAAAGAAAAATCCGCCTAAGATTACCATCTTAAGCGGATTTATTCAGTAAAAGTTCGAACTTAAGCGCTCGGCTCAACCTTGTTGAGACGGTCTTTTTCGACACCTTTGTTAATAAACCATTGTTGCAAAATAGTAATACTGTTGTTGACGATCCAGTAAAGCACGAGGCCCGCAGGGAAGAACAACATGAATACCGTAAACATGATTGGCATGATACGGAACACTTTTGCCTGCATTGGATCAGTCGGTTGTGGGTTCAACATTTGCTGAACATACATGGTCACACCCATGATCAACGGCAAGATGAACCATGGATCCATTGCGGATAAATCCTGAATCCAGCCTAACCACGGTGCATGACGAAGTTCAACGGATTCCATCAACACCCAGTACAAGGCTAAGAAAATCGGCATTTGTAGCAATAACGGCAAGCAACCAGACAATGGATTGACTTGTTCACGCTTATATAAGGCCATCATTTCTTGCGAGAAACGCATGCGGTCTTCACCAAATTCTTCTTTCATGCGTTGCATTTCTGGTGCAATCACACGCATTTTCGCCATCGAACGATAACTTTTTGAAGAAAGTGGCCATAAAATCAACTTCACCAAGATCGTCAATAAGATAATTGACCATCCCCAGTTACCAACAAGATTATGGAAGAATTGCAAGCCCAAGAACAATAACTTGGCAATTGGCCATAACCAACCGTAATCTACAGTTTGGTTTAAACCAGCAGCTAAATCTTTGAGTTCAGACTGAATTTTTGGGCCAGAATAAAGTTGTGCATCCACTTCCATTGACGTACCCGCAGGTACATTGATCACTGGAGAGGTGAAGCCCATGATATTCATACCATCAGTAGACTGGCGTGATTCTAATTTTGCAGTATAAGGCTGACCATCAGCCTGAGTCAGTTTTAAATTCCCAGGAATCCAGGCACTGACAAAATAATGCTGAACCATGGCCACCCAGCCACCTTTGGCTTCGACATTTAATTTTTCATCATTGAAATTCGCAAATTTCAACTTGTTATAATGCTCCTCTGGCGTGCCCCATGCACCCCCAAGATAAGTTCCCAAAGTAAAGATACCTTGAGAAGATTTACCTGGATCATCAGAATTGTCACGCTTTAACTGACCAAACATTTGGCCTTGCCAGTTTTGCTGACTACGGTTAACAACCTGATGTTTCACTGTAATTGGGTAATCACCTTGCGTGAAGGTGAACGACTTAATCACTTCCACACCTTCAGGTGTTTTAAATACCAATGGCACAGTCAACACTTGATGTGTCTTACCATCTTTTGCTGCAACGCTCTTCGCATCTGCCAAAGTATACGCTGTTTTTTCAACATCATACATTGGACGGCCGCTACGGCTGCTATCTGGTCCATTTAAACCAATTAAACCAGATTGAGCGACATAAGTACGTTTCGCATCACTTTCCAGCATGACAAACGGCTTATCGCTGTCTTTGCTTTCATCATGGCTTAACAATTCAATACGGACAATATCACCACCTTTTGGATTGATCCACAGGTGATAAAGATCAGTTTGTACTGAAATCAGTTGCTGACTCACAGATGTATTATGCTCTGTGGTTTGTGATGCAGTCACATTTGCTTGTGGCAAGTCTGAAGCCGCTGTTGCATTTTGAGCGTTTGGCAAATCTGCAGATACTTCATGTGCAGTCACAGCCGCCGCTTGTTGTTGCGGTGCCGGTGCAGCATGACCATAATCTTTTTGCCAAGCCAAAATAAGCAAATATGCGGTAACAAACATGGCTCCAAGAATTGCAAATCTGGCCCATTGTTGCATATCTATTATCCCAAATGATTAGAGAGATTTTGCTTGAATAAACGATCACGAAAGGGTACAGCAACGTGATACATTTGAGAATCTATTTGATGAAACGAAATAAAACGAAGTGCTTTGCGTGGTACTGGATCGTAGCCTGAGCCGCCCCAAGGATGACAACGGCAAATTCGTTTAGTCGATAACCAGACACCTTTGACCGCCCCATTTGTTTGCAATGCTTCAATCGCATATTGCGAGCAAGTAGGAATATAGCGACAACGAGGACCCAATAATGGACTAATAGCAATCTGGTAACATCTTATCAACCAATGTAGTAATCGTACCATTGGAGATCTCTAATTTTGTGAGGATGTTATAACAGCTTTTGAATGCTTTTTTGCTAAGCGTTGTAATTTTTGCCAAGCAAACTCTAATTGTTGATGTAATTCTTGATTTGCGATTGCTTCTATACCAACTTTAGGCATCACCACAATATCGATATCAGCATTAAATTGCACTTTGTGTAAGCGAAAGCTCTCCCGAGCAAGACGCTTTATTCGATTTCGTTCATGAGCACGACGTACTTTCTTTTTAGCAACGACAATACCCAAACGGCTATTTGGCTGTTCGGTTAATTTTGCTAAAAAAAGGAAATGGGGCTGGTGCACTTTAAAAAGTGCACCATCAAATACACTTTTGTAATCAGCGGCACAACGAATACGAGATTCAATGCCGAAACTGTAAAGTGCCATCACCCAAATCTGGTCAGCTTAACAGTATTAAACAGTTAAGCTATGACGACCTTTTGCACGACGACGAGCTAAAACTTGACGACCTGCTTTAGTAGCCATACGAGCGCGGAAACCATGAACGCGTTTACGCTTTAATTCAGATGGTTGGAAAGTACGTTTCATATCGAAACTCCCAAAATGATCTTTCTATAAAGGTCCGCGATTTTATTGTGCAATGTTTACGCTGTCAATGGAAAATCAAAAACTTTACATTTTGTTTGTTCTGTTTTGGAGCAATAAAACACCTAGCAAATATCTCGCATGATGGAAAAAAAAATATACACAAGCTATCCCTTTATATTATATCAATATTCAACTATATTCACAGCTTACATACAGGCTTATCAACAACCAAGATTCTAGTTTAAATTTAATTCTTGGATTTTGAATTTAAATTTCGATATGCTCAGTTATCCACAACCCAACCCGATCTTATAAGTAAATTCAAATTTTAAAATTTAAATTTATTCTTATTAGTATGCAATTTTTCTGTGGAAATTGATGTTTTTATATGTTTAAACAAGGGTTTACTTTGTGGATAACCATGTTTTTATTAATTTTATAAATTGTGGATAACTTTAGCACTAAAACTATCCACAACTTGTGCAAAAAGTTATACACAAGTGGTTTTAAATTTAAATTTATAATCAAATGCTTTCTTTTTCCGCAAAAGTCTCATAAATTTGCCTGACAGATGTGGATAACTTGGTTAGAATGGCGACCCCTTCGAAAGATGGGATTGGTGGTTTCTTTATTTTTGAATTTAAAATGGATATTAGGGGATGCACATGCTCTGGACAGACTGCTTAACTCGCTTGCGACAAGAGCTCTCTGACAACGTCTTTGCGATGTGGATTCGTCCTTTGGTTGCTGAAGAAGTTGACGGTGTGATGCGTTTATATGCACCTAACCCATATTGGACACGTTATATTCAAGACAACCATTTAGAGTTAATTTCAATTCTTGCTGAGCAATTGTCGGAAGGTCGAGTACGTCAGGTTGAAATCTTGGTTGATTCGCGTCCAGGTACTATTTTGTCTTCTCATGAGCAACCTGCAACCACGACCGCGGCTTTAGGTAACACTTCAACCACTCCAATCGTTCCTATTAAAGCTAAGAAAGAAACTGATTTGGTGCAACCAAGTCAAAATGTCGCGAAAATACCAAAGAAAAGACAACTCAACCCATTATTTACATTCTCTTTATTTGTTGAAGGTCGTTCTAACCAAATGGCTGCTGAGACTTGCCGTAAAGTATTAACCCAATTAGGCGCATCTCAGCACAATCCTTTATTTTTATATGGTCCAACAGGTTTGGGTAAAACACACTTGATGCAAGCCGTAGGGAATGCACTTTTACAAGCCAAACCGAATGCACGTGTCATGTATATGACCTCGGAAAGTTTTGTACAAGACTTTGTCAGTTCATTGCAGAAAGGTAAGGTTGAAGAGTTTAAGAAAAATTGTCGTTCTTTAGATTTATTGTTGGTTGATGATATTCATTTGCTTGCTGGTAAAGAAGCAAGCCTTGTTGAATTCTTTTATACATTCAATGCTTTACTGGATGAATCTAAACAAATTATTTTAACTTCAGACCGTTATCCAAAAGAACTCACGGAATTGGATCCGCGTTTGGTTTCTCGATTCTCTTGGGGATTATCTGTTGGTGTTGAGCCACCAGATATTGAAACACGTATCGAAATTTTGCTAAAAAAAGCTGAAAATAGTGGGGTAGATTTGCCAAGAAATTGTGCTTTATTCATTGCACAACAAGTGGTCGCAAACGTTCGTGAACTTGAAGGTGCTCTCAATAAGGTGGTGGCTATCTCACGTTTTAAAGGCACTGCGATTGATTTGGATGTGGTGCGTGAGTCATTAAAAGATGTTTTAGCGATTCGTGCACGCACCATTAGTGTGGAAAATATTCAGCGCGTCGTCAGTGAATATTTCCGTATCCCATTAAAAGAATTAATTGGACCTAAGCGCACCCGTATTTATGCACGTCCACGCCAATTAGCGATGGGGCTAGCCCGAGAGCTGACAGGGGATAGTTTTCCTGAGATTGGAATGGCATTTGGTGGCCGTGATCATAGTACCGTGATGCATGCCTGCGAAAAAGTGGTCAGCTTGCGCGAACAAGATCCAATTTTTAATGAAGATTATAAAAACTTACTTCGTCTGTTACAAAGTTAATCTATTTTTCAGAGTTGCAAACTACTTTTAAGTGCAGCATAGTACACTGCTAACATTCATATCAGCTTCTGTTGTAAGAGGAATAAAATCGTGCGTTTGAAAATCGCTAAAGAAAGTTTAGTCAATGTTTTATCACATGTGGTGGGGGCTGTTGAGCGTCGCCATACTTTGAATATTCTTTCAAATGTCAAAATTCAAACCACTCAACAGGCCTTAACGATTACGGGTTCTGATTTAGAAGTTGAATTAGTCGCAAGCACAACTTTATCTGAAGGTGCTTGTTTAGAGGTGGGTGAAACAACTGTTCCTGCACGTAAACTCGTTGAAATCTGTAAATCCCTTCCGACAGCAGCCTTGATTGATTTGCAAATAACAGAAGACCAACGCTGTATTTTAAAATCAGGCAATAGCCGTTTCGTATTAGGTACCCTTCCAGCAGAAGATTATCCATTACTCACGACGGACAATAGTCAAGGTACTCAGGTTCAAGTCACTCAGCGTGAATTAAAACGTTTATTTGAAAAAACAGCCTTTGCGATGGCAGTTCAAGATGTACGTTTTTACTTAACTGGTACTTTGTTGGAAATTGATCAAAATCAATTGCGTACAGTAACAACAGATGGTCATCGTTTAGCTTTGTGTGAAGTTGCTGCTTCATCAACTGCATCGGCACCGATTCAAGCGATCGTACCTCGTAAAGCGGTTGGAGAGTTACAACGTTTACTGAGTATTGAAGATGAACAATTGACTGTGTTGATTGGACGTGAATTGTTGAATGTCACCATCAATACGCCAAGCCGTGATAAAGAGCAGGGCGATATTACCGTGCGTTTTACGACTAAGTTGATTGATGGTAAATTCCCTGACTATCGCCGTGTGATTCCTCGTGGTGGTGACAAACATGTGTTGATTGCACATGATGTATTTAAGCAATCGCTACAACGCGTTGCAATTTTAAGTAATGAGAAATTACGTGGTGTTTTCTTGAATTTTAGCCAAGATACATTGCAATTACGCGCCAATAACCCTGAACAGGACGAGGCGAGTGAAGATTTAGTAATCCAATATCAAGATGCACCTTTAGAAATGTCATTTAATGCGCAATATATCCTTGAAGTACTTGGTGTGTTGGATGGTGATGACGTGAAAATGAGCATGAGTGAAGCCAATCAGTCGGTGCTTGTTCAAGATCCAGCGCATCCTGATCAAACTTATGTCGTGATGCCAATGCGAGTTTAATGACGATTGATGTTTGAGTTTTAAAGCATGCAAATCACGCGTTTAAATATCGAACGTGTACGTAATTTAAAGACGGTTGCACTCCACGAGTTGCAACCGTTTAATATTTTTTACGGCGCAAATGGTTCTGGAAAAACGGCAGTTCTAGAGGCTATTCATTTACTGGCAACAGGGCGTTCATTTCGCACCCATATTCCAAAACATTACATTCAATATGAAGCAGGGGATGCGATTGTTTTTGCGCAATCTGCCACTGAACGTATTGGCATGCAAAAGCTGGCTTCGGGCGAACAGGTGATTAAGGTCAATGGCGATACCATTGCGACTCAAGGTCAGCTGGCAAAATTATTACCTTTACAGCATATCGATCCACAAAGTACCGATATTATTGATCATGGCGCAAAGCCAAGACGACAGTTATTAGACTGGTTAATGTTCCACGTGGAACCTGAGTTCTATTTTGCATGGCAGTATTATTCTCGCGCACTCAAACAACGGAATAGTTTGCTCAAGACACGGCGCAATCTGACTTTGGCTGATTTAGAGCCTTGGAATAAAATGCTCAGTGATTATGGTGAAATGTTGCATTCACAGCGGGTCAGTATTGTTGAGCAATGGAACCAATTTTTCCATGAAGATTTAAAAATACTGCTACCTAATCTTGAGATAGAACTGGAATACAATCCTGGTTTTCATACTGAGCAAGGTCTATTGCAAGACTTGGTTCAGCAGCATCAAAAAGATCTAGATCGGCGTTATACGGAGTATGGTCCGCATCGTGCTGATTTACGGTTAAAAACACCTTTTGGCAATGCGGATGATGTACTCTCTCGTGGGCAAAAAAAGTTGTTAATCATGGCATTAAAACTGTCACAAATTGCAATGCTGCATGCGAGTAATAAGGAAACTGTGGTATTATTAGATGATCTGACAGCAGAGTTAGATGAGACCGCACAACAAAGGTTAATTGAGCGATTGAGTCAGTTAGGAAGTCAAGTTTTTATGACCACCTTAGACCATGCGTCGGTATTAAAACACTTACAGGATTTGTCGATTTCTTTTCAATTATTCCACGTTGTTCACGGTCAAGTCAGTCTTGCTGCACCATAATTTTATTTCCTCATTTTTGGATAGATTAATATTTACTAGGGAGTAACCATGAGTTCAGAGTCTCAATCAGTCTCTCAAACAGAACAATCAAATGAAAAAGCTTATGATTCCTCTAGTATCAAAGTTTTACGTGGATTAGACGCGGTTCGTAAACGTCCTGGTATGTATATCGGTGACACTGATGACGGTACAGGTTTACACCATATGGTGTTTGAGGTGGTGGATAATGCCATCGATGAAGCTTTAGCAGGACATTGTGATGAAATTTTAGTCACGATCCATGAGGATGAGTCGGTCAGCGTATCCGATAATGGTCGTGGTATTCCAACAGATATTCACCCAGAAGAGGGGATATCTGCGGCAGAAGTGATTTTGACCATTCTGCATGCGGGTGGTAAGTTTGATGATAATAGCTATAAGGTGTCAGGCGGTTTACACGGTGTAGGCGTTTCAGTTGTAAATGCTTTATCAAAAAAATTACAACTTACAATTTATCGTGCTGGACAGATTCACGAGCAAGAATATCAGCATGGTGATTCACAATATCCATTACGTGTGATTGGTGAAACAGATAAATCGGGTACAACGGTTCGTTTTTGGCCAAGTGAGCTAACGTTTAGCCAAACCATTTTTAGTGTCGATATTTTGGCACGTCGTTTAAGAGAGCTATCTTTCTTGAATGCAGGTGTTCGAATCGTTTTACGTGATGAGCGTGTCAATCTTGAGCATGTTTATGACTATGAAGGCGGTTTATCTGAATTCGTTAAATATATTAACGAAGGTAAACACCATTTGAATGATATTTTTCATTTTACCGTTGCTGCTGACAATGGTATTGGGGTTGAAGTTGCGTTGCAGTGGAATGATAGTTATCAGGAAAATGTACGTTGCTTTACCAATAATATTCCGCAAAAAGATGGTGGTACACACCTTGCAGGTTTCCGTGCAGCATTGACTCGTGGCTTAAACAGCTACATGGAAAATGAAAGTTTATTGAAAAAAGAAAAAGTTGCTGTCACAGGTGACGATGCACGTGAAGGTTTAACTGCAATTATTTCAGTGAAAGTACCTGACCCTAAATTCTCTTCACAAACCAAAGAAAAATTGGTTTCGAGTGAAGTAAAACCTGCGGTAGAGCAGGCCATGAACAAAGAGTTTTCAGCTTATTTACTGGAAAATCCACAAGCAGCGAAATCGATTGCAGGTAAGATTATTGATGCAGCGCGTGCGCGTGATGCAGCGCGTAAAGCGCGCGAAATGACTCGTCGTAAGAGCGCATTAGATATTGCTGGTTTACCAGGTAAATTGGCAGACTGTCAGGAAAAAGACCCAGCATTGTCTGAATTGTATTTAGTCGAGGGTGACTCTGCGGGCGGTAGTGCGAAACAAGGTCGTAACCGTAAAATGCAGGCGATTTTGCCGTTGAAAGGTAAAATCTTGAACGTTGAACGTGCGCGCTTTGATAAGATGATTTCAAGTCAAGAAGTTGGTACGCTCATCACTGCTTTAGGTTGTGGGATTGGGCGTGAAGAATACAATCCAGACAAATTGCGTTATCACAAAATCATTATCATGACCGATGCGGACGTGGATGGTTCACATATTCGTACCTTGTTATTGACCTTCTTCTTCCGTCAAATGCCAGAATTGGTTGAGCGTGGATATATTTATATTGCACAGCCACCATTGTATAAGTTGAAGAAAGGTAAGCAAGAACAGTACATCAAAGATAATGATGCACTTGAAACTTACCTAATTTCTAATGCGATTGATGAACTTGCATTACATGTCAGCGCTGAAGCACCAGCGATTAATGGTGCAGCATTAGCGAGTGTGATTGCGGATTATCAGGTGTCACAGAAGAGCTTACAACGCCTCACTCAACGCTATCCTGCAAGTTTATTGGATGGTTTACTTGAGCTAGATGCATTTAAAACAGATCACAATCATGAACGTGACTATGTTGAATCATGGGCTGAGCAATTACGTGTTGCAATTGAAAAGTTACAACCAAGCTTACGTGCTGAGATTACATTAGAAACGTTTGAACGTGAAAATGCACAAGGTGAGAAATCAGCACATTATTGGCCACGTGTCACTGTCTATGTACATAACTTACCGCATTCGTATTTACTCGATGCTGGTCTGTTAAATTCTGCTGAATATGCGCGTTTATTGAAGAATTCGAAGAGCTGGTTTAAGTTACTTGAAGAAGGAGCTTATCTGCAAAAAGGCGAGCGTCGTATTCAGGTAAGTAATTTCCATCAAGTATGGCAACATATTTTACAAGACTCGCGCCGTGGCATGATGATCCAACGCTATAAAGGTTTGGGTGAGATGAATGCCGAGCAGCTTTGGGAAACGACGATGGATCCTGAAAATCGAAATATGTTGCAAGTGACCATTGATGATGCCATTGAAGCAGATCGTATGTTCTCTTGTCTGATGGGTGATGATGTAGAACCACGTCGTGCCTTCATCGAAGAAAATGCACTAAATGCGGATATTGATGCTTAATTAAATTAATGTGAGATTTAGTTTGTATTATCTCTCGTATATAAGAAAAAGGCGATGCTTGATACATCGCCTTTTTCTTATATGAAGGTTTCACGTGGAACATTCCGTTGATTAGGTTTCAACTAAATTGCTGACTTGAATGAGTGCATGTCCAAATAAATAACCAGCAGTAACCAGCACACTAATCCATAATAGTGCGCCTAAGATATTATAAATTACGAAATGGGTATAATTCATAGCACTAGAACCAGCGGCTAAAGGCGCAAAAGAACGTGCAAATGGGATAAAACGAGCCAATAGAATAGTTTTCCCGCCATGTTTTAAGAAAAATGTATTAGTTTTCTTTAGATATTCTTGTTTGATAAATCGAGATTCCATATTAAAAATTCGGTCACCAAAATGACGACCAATGTGATAATTCACCATGTAGCCTAAAGATGCGGCTATAAAAAGTAAGCTAATCATATAACCCAAATGCATAAATTCAATAACTGAACATAAAGCGCCTACGGTGAGTAAAAGACTATCGCCTGGTAAAAAGAACATAAACACAAAGGCGGTTTCTGAAAAGATAATCAAAAATAGGATCGCATAAATCCATAAGCCATATTCTTGAATTAAAATGGGAAGAATATGTTCAAAGTTAAAAATAAAATCTAAAGAATTCATTCAGTTTGTATGATCCAAAATCGAGTACTCACCAAATTGAAGTACAAAAATATAAAATGAACTTAGTTCTCGATGTGCATTTAAAAGTAATAACTTTAAAATGATAAGGTTGAGTATATCTAGCCTGAACCTAAAGCTCAATTTTATGAGAAAATTCTAATTTAGACCTGATCTGAAATGATTGGCAGAATCATGACACTTTTATCGGTATTCTTATTATTTTTTAGTCTCTAAGCAAATCGTAATGTCGTTATTTATTCTTCTATGATTAGAAAAAGCCTAATTCCCAAAAAGAGAATTAGGCATTTATTTTAAACTTCAAAAGAACTTTCTAACTCTTCAAGCTCCATCATCAACTCTAACAGTTGTTCTTCGTACTGTCCCAGCTTAGATTTTAGCTCAGTTTGTTCATTCATTAGCTTGATTAAATCATCTTTACGATGAGCTTCATACAGAGTGCTGTCTGCTAATGCATTTTCAATTGTAGCTAAGCGTGGCTGAATCTTTTCAATTTGAGTTTCAGCTTTCTCAATATTTTTTCGAATAGGACGAGTTATTTCACGACGACGAGCCGCTTCTTTACGTTGCGCTTCTTTGTCAACTTTAGCTGCTGTATTTTGAGACGCTACTGTTTGTTGCTGTACTGCATTCTGTGAATTAATGAGCTGTTGGCGCGCTTCACGTAACCACTTGGCATAGTCTTGTAAATCACCCTCAAACTCCGTACATTTTCCTGCATGCACTAAAAGTAGATCATCACAGACACTGGCGATCAGTTGACGTTCATGTGAAACTAAGACCACTGCACCATCGAAATCTTGTAGAGCCATACTTAAAGCATGGCGCATATCTAAGTCTAAATGGTTGGTCGGTTCATCTAGAATTAAAACATTTGGGCGCTGCCATACGATCAGCGCCAAAGCTAAGCGAGCACGTTCGCCACCTGAAAAGCTTTCACACGGCGTATCCATACGTTCGCCACTAAAGCCAAATCCACCTAAAAAAGCACGCAATGCGGCTTCACTGATCTTTTTGTCAGCAATACGAGCCAATTGCAGCATTGGACTGGCATTGGCATCTAAAGCATCCATCTGGTGCTGAGCAAAATATCCAATATTGAGTAATTCTGAGGCTTTACGTTCGCCAGCAAGTAATGGTAAATCACCCACTAAAGTTTTGATCAGCGTTGATTTACCCGCACCGTTCATCCCGAGTAAACCAATACGAGAACTTGGAGTAATTTGCAGACGAATTTTTTCGGCAATGATTTTATCGCCATAACCAATTGTTGCCGCATCTAAACTCAGCAAGGGTGAACTCATTTTGGTGGGTTCACGGAAGCTAAAGGTAAATGGTGTATCGACATGGGCAGGCGCAAGTTGTTGCATGCGTTCCAACTGTTTGATACGGCTTTGCGCTTGGCGAGCCTTAGTTGCTTTGGCTTTAAAGCGATCAATAAATTTTTGCAGATGGGCGCGTGTTTCTTGTTGCTTTTCAAAAGCCTGTTGTTGTTGTGCTAAGCGCTCGCTACGTGTCGTTTCAAAGGTAGAGTAGTTGCCTGTATATAAGGTTAACTCTTGATTTTCAATATGAAGAATATGATCCGTAATTGCATCGAGAAAATCACGGTCATGCGAAATCAGGACCAGTGTTCCTTCATAGGCTTTAAGCCAATCTTCTAGCCATAAGATGGCGTCTAAGTCCAAATGGTTCGTTGGTTCATCTAATAACAGTAAGTCTGAACGACTCATTAAGGTGCGTGCTAAGTTTAAACGCATCCGCCAACCACCAGAGAAGCTTGCGACATTTAAACGGATTTGATGGTCAAGAAATCCTAAACCTGCCATTAATTGGGCTGCTTTCGCAGGTGCTGCATAACCATGAATTTCATCAAATCGACCATGTAATTTGGCTAAATCATCATTACTCAGTTGATCTGGATGCGCTAATTTTTCTTGAATGTCCCAATATTCTTCGTCACCAGACAAAACAAAATCAATTGCTGGCATTTCTAAGGCTTTAATTTCCTGAGCCATGTGTGCCACAGTCCAAACCGCTGGACGAGTTAGATTCCCTTCATCTGCAACCAAGTCACCTAAGAAAGCAGCAAATAGTGTTGATTTGCCTGCGCCATTCACGCCAGTAAGACCAATTTTCCAGCCAGGATGAAGCTGCATCGATGCTTTTTGAAATAGAACTCGCCCACCACGGCGTAATGAAACTTGGTCAAATTGAATCATGAGTATGCAAAATAGCGAAGAGATAGCTGCATTTTAAGGTGATCGCCCATGAATGCAAATTTTTATATTACAGATCAAACTGATCGAATTAAATCATTCTACCAATAAAAATAGAGCAAAAGCTCTATTTTTGTGATGCAAATCAGATTATTATTTAGTTTATATGAAAAAATAAGTAACAAGACTAGAAATATAGAAACAGGATTATGAATGAAGAATGGAATTCTTGCATTAGGGGCGATGCTACTTTTGGGTTTAAATACTCAGGTAAATGCCTCAACCACAATTTGTGTTTTCGATTTATTGGGTAAGTCTGGTGAAGCCTACAAAGCCATGGAGGAATGGGCTTTGGCGGCCAAAACATGGCGCAGTGACATCACTTTACTGGGTTATCAAAATGAAGCTCAGGCCCAGAATGATTTCGAGCAGGGCAAATGTGATGGTGTGTACATGACATCTATGCGTGCGCGGAGTTATAACAAATTTGCAGGTTCTGTCGATGCGATTGGTGCTGTACCGAGTTATGCAATTGCACAAAAAGCCATTAGTTTTGCCTTAGATAAGCGTAATCAACGTCGTCTGACCAGTAGTATAGGTAATCAGGTCTACGAAGTTGTCGGTATATCACAAATTGGTCTGGCTTATATTTTCGTTAAAGATAAAAAATGGATACCATTGAGCACATCAAAGGTAAAAAATTTGCTGTTCTCGGCTATGATGAAGCACAAAAAATCGTTGTTAAAAGCTTGGGTGGGCAAGCGGTCCTTTCGGACATTTCCGATATCGCTAAAAAATTTAACAATGGCCAAGCCGATATTATGACCGCACCAGCTTATGCCTATAAACCATTAGAACTCTTTAAAGGTTTGGGACATGAGGGGGCAATTATTACTTTTCCAGCTGTCAACATGACCATGGACCTGATCATTCGTCCTGAAAAATTCTCCAGTGGTTTTGGCCAACATTCGAGGGCCTGGTTCATTAACCGCCTCAATACCAACTTTGCCCTGATTCAGCGGATTGAAGCGGAATTACCCGCCAAATATAAAATGAATCTGAGCAATGAGGACAGGACGCGTTATCAGCAAATCCTACGTGAGGCACGTATTGGCTTGACCTCACGAGGTATTTATGATGCCACCATGATGAACGTGCTCAAGCGTGCGCGCTGTACGGTGGATCGGACCAGTTTTGAATGTTCACTGGGTGGTGAATAGATTTTAAATTTTTGATGATTAAATAATTCTATAGGGAGAATGTAATGAATAAAGGATTATTCGCTTTAGCTGCTGCAACATTGTTCAGCGTTGCGGGTCAAACTCAGGCAAAACAAAAAATTTGTGTGTTTGATCCGATGGGAAAAGCGGGAGAAGTGTATAAAGTCGCGGAGGAATGGGCGCTGGCTGCACAGGTTTGGCAAGCCAAGATTCAGTTGGTTCCCTATAAGGACGAAGCCAAGGCACAGAATGATTTTGAAGCTGGTGAGTGTGAGGGAGTATATATGACCTCCATGCGCGCCCGTAAATACAATAAGTTTGCAGGTTCAATAGATGCAATTGGTGGTGTGATCAATAATCAGGTGGCAAAAAAAGCGATCCATTTTGCGTTGGATAAGCGTAATAAACGCCGTCTGATCACAACAATAGATGGAGATACCTTTGAGGTTGCAGGGATTTCCCAGTTTGGTCTGGCCTATATTTTTGTACATGATAAAAGTATCAACTCGCTTGCTAAAGCCAAAGGCAAAAAATTTGCTTATCTGAAACATGATGATGCACAAAGGAAAATTCTTGAAGCAATCGGAATGGTTGGGTTGCCATCAGACGTTTCTGATTTTGCCAAAAAATTTAATGCCAATCAGGCCGATGTGATTGCATCGCCTGCCTATGCCTATAAAGCTCTGGAAATTGAGAAAGGACTGGGAACAATAGGGGCAATGTTTGACAACGTTCCTGTTGTGAATATTACGATTGAGTTGATTATTCGCCCAAATTCTTTTCCCGCAGGTTTCTCTCTGAATTCACGGGAATGGTTTATACAACAAATTCCAACAAGTTTTGCCATGATTAAACGGCTTGAGGATGCCATTCCAACAAAATATAAATATTCGCTTTCTAAGCAAGAAGTTGAGAATTATGAAAAACTTTTCAGGGAGCAACGAATCCGTTTTACCAAAGATGGTATTTATGACCCAGTGATGATGGGCGTGTTGAAACGGGCACGTTGTTCAGTGGAAAGAACCCGTTTTGAATGTTCATTGGGAGATGAATAAAAATCTGAATCCAGATTGAATTGTGTGGTGATTTGAACAAATCATTTGATAGGGAAAATAGATATTTTATCAATGAGTAAAATGTGATGAGTGCTATTAAAAATCAGTAAAACCCGATGTATGTAAATAAAAGGACTAGGCTTTTAGTCAAGATCTGACTATATTCGTCTCTCGGTGGTGGAAAAATATGCAAAAACAGCAAATAAGGGAAAACAAAATGAAAAAAGGACTTTTGGCATTGAGTGCTGCGACTCTATTTGTCATGACTACTCCTGTACAGGCAAAACAAGAAATTTGTGTATTTGATCTATTGGGAAAAGCTGGCGAGTCTTACAAACTTGTTGAAGAGTGGAAGCTTGCCTCAAAAACATGGCAAGCTGATGTTGAGCTGATCCCTTATCAGGACGAAGAGAAAGCAGAAAAAGATTTTGATGCGGGCAAATGTGACGGGGTTTATATGACCTCTATGCGTGCTCGTAAATATAATAAATTTGCAGGATCTGTTGATGCTATAGGTGCGGTGACTAGCAATGCGATTGCACAGAAAGCAATTACTTATGTGCTTGATAAGCGTAACCAACACCGTTTAACTGCAACAACCAATGGTGAGAAATACGAAGTTGTTGGTATTATTCAAGTTGGCTTAGCCTATACTTTCGTACGTGATAAAAATATAGATACGATTGAAAAGGCCAAAGGCAAAAAATTTGCGTATTTACATTATGATCAAGCGCAAAAAACGATTGTTGAAAGCATAAATCTTGTTGCTGTGCCCTCTGATATTTCAGATTTTGTGAAGAAGTTTAACAGTGGTCAGGTTGATGTAATTGCTGCACCAGCATATGCATATAAACCTTTAGAGATTAATAAAGGTTTAGCAAATGGTGCATTATTTAATTTTCCAGTTGTGAACATCACGGGGGATTTAATTATTCGCCCTGGGCAATTCCCAAGTGGTTTTGGTACCCAATCTCGACAATGGTTCGTGAACAAATTGCCAAGTAACTTCGCAATGGTAAAGCGTTTAGAAGCGGGTATGAATGCGAAAAGAATTACATTGTCTAGTGAAGATAAAATTCGCTATCAAAAAATGTTGCGTGATGGACGAATGAACTTGACCAGACAAGGGGTCTACGATGCCAGCATGATGAACGTCCTCAAACGAGCACGTTGTACGGTTGAACGCACTAACTTTGAATGTTCTTTGAGTGCCGAATAGTTATAGTTTTGTTCCTGAATTTATAAATTGATTAACGAAAGTCATCACTTATCACAAATATGTTTATGAAAATAAGTGAATGAGATAAAACAGGACAAAAAGTAAACATTATTGACATAAAAATAGAGCACAAGCTCTATTTTTTTTTGAAAAACATGATTAATATTTGCTTCGAACAAGGAGACAAACATAAAGTTTGTGGAAGGATGAAAAATATGAAAAAAATTGCGTTAGCTATTGCAGCAACTTCGATCTTAGGTGTATCTGCTTCTACTCAAGCAGCAATTGATGTGTGTGTATTCGACTTATTAGGAAAGTCAGGTGAATCATACAAAATGATGCAGGACTGGGCACTTGCAGCAAAAGGCTGGGGCGCTGATGTAAACCTTCTTGCAATCACAGATGAACAAGTCGCTGATAATAACTTTAAAGCGGGTAAATGTGCTGCTGTAGCAATGACAGCAATGCGTGCTCGTCCATATAACAAGTTTGCGGGTTCTATTGACTCTTTAGGTGGTGCGCCAAGTAATGAAATCGCTCAACGTGCGATTACTTATGTTCTAGATCAACGTAATGCAGCAAAAATGGTAACTAACCTTGGTGGTAATAAATACGAAGTTGGTGGTATTGCTCCATTAGGTGCGGCTTATATTTTCGTGCGTGATAAGAGCATTAACTCAATCGAAAAAGCAGCGGGTAAAAAATTCGCAGTATTGGGTTATGATGACGCGCAAAAAATTATGGTACAACGCGTAGGTGCACAAGCTGTACTTTCTGATATTTCTAACTTTGCTGCTAAATTTAACAATGGCCAAGTAGATATGGTAGGTGCTCCTGCTTATGCATATAAGCCATTAGAGTTGAGCAAAGGCTTAGGTGCTAACGGTGCGATGTTTAACTTCCCAGTGTTACAAGTGACTGCGGATCTTGTGTTACGCCCAGAAAAATTCCCAGCTGGTTTTGGCCAAAAATCTCGTGATTATTTTGTGAAGCAACTTCCAAAAGCTTTCGCAATGATCAAGCGTTATGAAGCTGAAATTCCAGCAAAATACAAAATGAACTTAACTCCTGAAGACAAGTTAAAATATCAAAAATTAATGCGTGATGGTCGTTTAGATATGACTAAACGTGGTATTTATGATGCTAGTATGATGTCAGTATTGAAGAAAGCACGTTGTTCAGTAGACAAAGCGAACTTTGAATGTGCATTACCTGGTGAATAATCATCAAATGCTATAAAAGTAACTTAAAGCCTAGATTTTTCTAGGCTTTTTGTTTTTAAGTGCTTGTCATTTAAGTCATTGTCTTTATATAGAAATATCGCAATCATAACCATATAAAAACAAATGAAATCGAGAAGATTTAAAATATGTTTTAATCGGGAAGATTAAGAACGACTGTATTTAAACATATATTCATTTGAAGACCTTATTAGGATAGAACGTTGCTCTTCATATACGTAAATGTTGCGCAACAAAACAATATTGATGCAAAGGAAAAATAATATGCAATGGTTTAAGCCTTTACTACTTGCGACAGGCATAGCAGCTGTCTCTGTTGCAGCTCAAGCAAAACAAACAATGTGTGTATTTGATATCGTAGGTAAAAGCGGTGATGTGTACGCATTAATGAAAGATTATCAGCTTGCAGCTAAAACTTGGGGTGCAGATATTGAGCTTAAAGTTGGAACCAATGAAGCGGTCATTGCAGAAGATTTTAAAGCAGGGAAATGTGATGGCGTCAGTATCACAGGTATGCGAGGCCGACAATTCAATTCATTTACAGGCTCATTAGATGCAATTGGTGCTATCACCGACCTTAAGCTTGCTGTCAAAGTGATGCAAGGTTTAGCGAGTCCAACTTTTGCCAAAGCGATGGTGAATGGTAAATATGAAGTGGCTGGTGTGATTCCGATTGGTGATGCATATTTATTAGTAAATGACCGTAATATCAATACCGTTGCAAAAGCTGCAGGTAAAAAAATTGCGGTTTTAGACTATGATGAAGCACAAAAAATTATGGCTTCACAAGTGGGTGCTCAAGCTGTAAGTTCAGATATCACTAATTTTGGTGCTAAATTTAATAATGGTCAGGTTGACATCATAGGTGCACCTGCTGCCGCGTTTAAACCATTAGAACTTTACAAAGGTTTAGGTACTAAAGGTGCGATTGTCAATTACCCAATCTTGCAGGTGACAGGCAACCTGATTATCCATCCTGATAAATTCCCTGCTGGTTTTGGTCAAAAATCAAGGGAATGGGTGAAGGCACAGTTACCACGTGCTTTTGGTATCTTGGGTAAAATGAAAGCGGATATTCCACAAAAATACTGGATGGAAGTACCTCCTGCTGATAAACCTGGCTATCAAAAATTAATGCGTGAGGCACGTATTAACCTGACAGCAAAAGGAATTTACGATAAGCGTATGATGAAGTTGTTATGGCAATTCCGTTGTCGCGAAGATGCCAAAAATTTTGAATGTGCTTTGCAGGAAGAGAATTATAAATAATCTGTTAAAAAGTCCTTAATCGCACTTTAAACTTCAAATACAGACCCGATATTGAGTATGCTATACTGAATATCGGGTCTTTTATTTATGAAAGACGAATTGAAGTCTGAGGAATATCTACCATGAATGCCCAAGCTCTTGAATTGTCAGATAATGCTGCCAACAAAGTTCGCCAATTACGCGAAAGTGAAGGGAATAACGACTTGATGTTACGTGTTTATGTAACGGGTGGTGGATGCTCAGGCTTTTCTTATGGTTTTAATTTCGCTGAAAGTGTTAATGAAGATGATGCTGAATTTACCAATGGCGACGTTAAAATGTTAGTTGATTCACTTAGCTATCAATACTTGGTTGGCTCAGTGGTTGATTATCTTGAAGGACTGGAAGGTTCTCGCTTTGTGGTGCAAAACCCGAATGCAACGACAACTTGCGGTTGCGGATCATCTTTCTCGATTTAATAGATTCTAAAGAATAAAAAGCTTCTCAATTTGAGAAGCTTTTTATTCTTTATACCATCGTAATCGTACCTAAAATACGATCACCCGATGCACCTGTTACAGCGGGTAAATTTCCACTCAGTTGTTCAACGAAACGCATGGCTAACCATGCAAACGCCGTCGCTTCGACCCATGTCGGTGCTAAGCCAAGGGCATCCGTGGTTTGTACTGACCAATTGTGTTTGCGTAAGCGCCAACGTAATTGTTCCAATAAATAAGAATTATAAGCACCGCCGCCACAAACGTAGAGTTCGCCTGTTTCCATGCTAGAACGATAGACTGCTTTTTGAATTGCTCTTACGGTAAGTTTCAGTAAGGTCGCTTGAATATTTTCAGGCGTATCTTCGAGTTCGTCATAGGTTAAATCATTGCGCCAATCGATCAGTTGATCATCTAACCAATCAATATTAAAGTCTTCGCGACCTGTACTTTTTGGAGGTTCTTTCGAAAAGTATTCGTGTGAGTGCAATCGATCTAATAGGGAACGTATTGGATGGCCATAAGCAGCCCAGTCGCCATTTTCATCGTATGGATGCCCAGTATGACGATGACACCATGCATCCATTAAGATATTTGCAGGGCCTGTATCAAAGCCATAAACACCGTCAAGGTCATTTGCAGGCAACATACTGACATTGGCAATACCGCCTAAATTCAAAATGACACGATGGATACTGTCATGCTGAAACAAAGCTTGATGGAAAGCTGGTACTAAAGGAGCACCTTGCCCTCCTGCGGCCATATCACGACGCCGAAAATCAGAAACGACAGGGAGTTGAGTAATTTCAGTGATGATATTTGGATCACCAATTTGCAGGGTAAAGCCATGTTCAGGGCGATGGCGAATGGTCTGCCCATGTGAACCGATGACCTTAATTTGGCTACGATCTAAATTATTCTTTTCAATCAGTTCATTAATGCCATGTCCAATCATTTGTGCCAAAGCGACATCGGCTTTACCCATACGATCAATTTCATTGTCGTCAGGAAGCGTTAAAGCCATTAATTCATCGCGTAATTCAGGCTCAAAAGGCACAGTCAGTGTGGCATGTAGTGTTAAAGGGTCAAATGAACTTGCAACAATATCAACACCATCCATGCTCGTGCCTGTCATTACACCAATATAGATCGCGCTCATATACAACTTATCCTGCAAGATGCTGAAAAAATGTTAGTATATCGCACAAATTGAATAACTGATGTGTTTAGGTTTTGTGATGTCAAATTTCTTGCCAGCCGAAGAACAACTTGCTCTCATTCAACGAGGCACGCACGAGATTATCTCTGATGAAGATTTATTGAAAAAACTGAAAGAGAATCGTCCACTCCGTGTAAAAGCAGGCTTTGACCCAACGGCTCCTGATTTACACTTAGGACATACGGTTCTAATCAATAAATTAAAAACCTTCCAAGATTTGGGACATGAGGTTACTTTCTTGATTGGTGATTATACCGCAATGATCGGTGATCCAACAGGCAAAAGTGCAACACGTCCGCCGTTGTCGCAAGAGCAAGTACTTGCCAATGCCAAGACTTATCAAGAACAAGTTTTTAAAATTTTAGATCCAAATAAAACCAAAGTTCGTTTTAACTCAGAATGGTTTAGCCAAAAAACTGCAGCTGATTTAATTCAATTGGCAAGTCAGCAAACTGTATCACGTATGCTGGAACGTGATGACTTTACCAAGCGCTATAACAACCACCAGCCAATCGCGATCCATGAGTTCCTCTATCCATTGGTACAAGGCTATGACTCGATTGCGCTTGAAGCAGATGTTGAGTTAGGTGGAACAGACCAAACTTTTAACTTGCTCATGGGACGTACTTTACAAGGTCGTTACGGTCAAGAATCACAAGTCTGCATCACTGTACCGATTCTTGAAGGTTTAGATGGCGTCAATAAGATGTCTAAATCTTTAGGCAACTATATTGGTGTATTTGATACCCCAGGCGCAATGTACCAAAAAATCCTGTCAATGCCAGATAGGTTGATTGAACGCTACTTTGATTTACTCAGCTTTAAGTCACTTGATGAAATCAAAGTCTTGCTGGATGAAATGGCTGCGGGTCGCAATCCACAAGAAATCAAACGTATCTTGGCACTTGAGCTGGTGGAGCGTTTCCATGATGCAGAAGCGGCTGAAAATGCACACAAGAGCGCAGGCAATCGTGTAACCGAAGGCGAAGTACCTGAAGATACACCAGAAGTGACAATTTCTCGTGGTGAGTTTGGTGGTGAGTTATTTATTGCCACAATTCTTCGTGTTGCTGGTTTAAACCCAAATGCAGCTGCTGCAAAAGATGCCGTGGGTCGTGGTGCGGTTAAAGTTGACTGGAATGTGGTTGATATGAGCTTCTCTGTAAAAGAGAATGTCACTTTAATCATCCAATCGGGTAAAAAGGCGATTGCTCGTGTGACTTTTACTGATTAAATCACAATGGAAAAAATAAAGAGCAGGCCATTAGCCTGCTTTTTATACGTAAATAGCTGATAAAAACAACGAAAACACTAATATTGTAGAAAAAAGAAACATGCAAAAGAAAATAATAAAAAAGGGGGTTGTGTTGGGGGAGGAATGGTGTAGAATGCACATCCATCGGCGGTGATGCAGATAAAAACTTGTTGAGAAACAAGGATTTGGCTAGATTGGTTAGGTTCTTGGGTTGATTGGTAAGTTTTAAAAATATCGAAATTACCTGTTGACTTTAATTTAGATTAGAGTAACATAGCCGACCTAGCTTGGTGATGACGAATCATCGAGAAGATCATTAAGAGAATAGAAGAACAACTTGTGTGGATTTTTACTGATTGATCGATCGAAAATATTTCATTGATTGAATGGTAAGAATTTCTCGAAGTTTATTTGAGCGAATTTTTAGTCAGAA
>NZ_NHRP01000020.1:0-54183 GCF_002165385.1 Acinetobacter sp. WCHA39 | reverse complement strand
TGTCATCATATTCGTCGTCAGAAAACAAGTATTATGCCATTATTTCAATGAGTTATCTTTTTTTGTCGTGTACAGAGCTTGAAGCGATACTTTCCATGCCTGTTGATTTGCTATACGAGTGGCAAAACCATCACTTTCTACACCCCACCATGCTTTTAAAGTATCGAACTCTTTAAGCTGTAGCGGTTTGGTTTTGTTATATGCTTTTACACCCTGTGGTAATTGGTGCTCATAGAACCATATATGTTCTGTTTTCTTCCCCTTGGTAAAGAATAAGATATTGGTACTAATCGATGTATAAGGTGCGAATACAGACTTAGGTAAACGAACAATTGTATGTAGATTACAATCTTCCATTAATTTTTCTTTAATGGCTGTTTTGATACCCTCACCAAACATAAAGCCATCTGGTAATACTACTGCTGCACGACCATGTGCTTTTAAAAGCTGAATGATCAACACCATAAATAAATCGGCTGTTTCACGAGTCTGGAATTTTGAAGGAAAATTCTTTTCAATACCTTGTTCCTCCGTGCCACCAAATGGAGGGTTAGTCAGAACTACATCTACACGCTTTTCTTTAACCCAATGATTCAGAGAATAAGAGAGCGTATTATCTCGAATAATTTTTACTGGTACATCAATACCATGCAAAATCATATTGGTTGTACATAGCAAATGCGGTAAAGGCTTCTTTTCAATCCCGTAAATACTATTTTGTAATATCTTTTCATCTTCAGCAGTTTGAACATAATTTTCACGTTTATGTTCAATAGCAGAAGTAAGGAATCCACCTGTACCACACGCAGGATCAAGCACAGACTCACCTAATTGAGGATCAATCATCTGCGCCATAAAAGTTGTAACTGCACGTGGAGTATAAAATTCACCTGAGTTCTTCGCTGCTTGTAAATCACGTAATAACTGTTCGTAAATATCACCGAAGGCATGACGTTCTTTAGATTTATTAAAATCAAAGCCTCTTTGAATCTGGTTAATGACTTTACGAATCAAACCTCCAGATTTCATATAGTTATATGCATCAGCAAATACGTTTTGTACTACACGAGCGCGTGGATCATCATTTTCAACAGCTAGATTTTGTAATGCTGGGAACAATTCATTGTCAATGAAATCTTTAAGCTCACCTCCTGTCATACCTTCATCATTTGCAGCCCAATTGCGCCAACGAAATTTTTCAGGAATCGGAGACTTAAAAGTTATCCCTTCCAATAAAGCTAAAGTTGCTAGTTCATTCTCTCGATCATCAACAACCTTAAGGAACAACATCCACACCAACTGCCCAAGACGTTGCACATCACCATCAACCCCCACATCTTCACGCATGGTATCTTGAATGGATTTAATTGTTCCTGAAATGCTCATATTACAACTGCATTAAACTAAAAAATTTGGCGGCAATTGTATCAATCCAGTGATTAAGATGCATCCTCATATAAATGATCTCCCAATTCTTTTAAAGCATTTGTATACGCTTCAACCGATCCAAATGACTGAATAATTTCAATGATTGACCCCATCTGATTAAACGGAGGAATTTGTAAAATCTTTACATCTTCAATTGGCTCAATCCCCTGATCTGCGTATTTATCCAGTAAGGCATCTAATACCTGACGAGCTTGATCATTATATTTGGTGAAATAGTTGCGTTTACGTACATTATTAGCACGTTCTTTTTTAGTCAAAGCAGGCTGATCGAAAGCAATATGACAAATCATATCGAAAGGATCAAAATCTTTCCCAACCTCATCCTCTAATGCTTCAAAAATTACGCCCTGCTTTTTGAACTCATCAATAATAAGTGACTTTTTATCAGTACCTTTCCATTTTCTTAAAAATGCATCTAAAGACTCATAGTCTTTTAAAATATGCTGACGTGTATAATCTTTCAGTGATTCAGTAACTAATTTTCCATCGTTATCATAAAACTGAACTCGCTCTCCAATCACATTAACGGCAACATCATTTACATAGAATTTTCTTGGTGGTTCACCACCACCGTCACCTGTATCCTCACCATCAGAAGTACCCCCTATTGTTGAATCATCATCAGGATAATCTGTATCATCACCTTCATCTCCAATATCTGGCTCATCAGGTGGTACTACAGGTTCATCTGATTTAGGTTCATAAATGACAACAGGCTCACCATCAAAAGCTGGATCACTAAAAAGCTCTGTAGCTTTTTTGAAATCCATAATCGTAAACCACGTTTTTCCGAACTCTTCATTGATACGCGTACCACGACCAATCATTTGTTTAAATTCAGTCATAGACTTAATATGCTGATCAAGCACAATCAATTTACAAGTCTCTGAATCCACCCCTGTGGTCATCAATTTGGAGGTTGTTGCTATAACGGGATAACGTTCTTCGGGATTAATAAAGTTATCTAGTTCAGCCTTACCCTCTTTATCATCGCCTGTAATACGCATGACAAATTTACGGTTTTCTTTAACTCGCTCAGGATTCAAATTAACCAATGCTTGACGCATCCGTTCTGCATGATCAATATCATCACAAAACACAATTGTTTTGGCATAAGGATCTGTATTAACTAAAAACTCTGTAATTTTTTGAGCAACAATTTCTGTACGACTCTTTAAAACAAGCCCTTTATCCATATCTTTAAGATTATAGATGCGATCAGTAATTTCATTGCCATTCTGATCCTTTTTGCCTTTCTCTGGTCGCCATCCTTGTAGGTCTTTATCTAGATCGATACGTACAACTTTATAAGGTGCAAGGAAACCATCTTGAATCCCTTGTTTCAACGTATAGGTATAAACTGGATCACCAAAATATGTAATGTTTGAAGTATCTTTGGTTTCTTTTGGGGTCGCTGTTAAACCAACATGAGTGGCTGAACTAAAGTATTCTAAAATTTCACGCCATGATGAATCTTCTTTTGCACTTCCCCGATGACATTCATCAATTACAATTAAGTCAAAGAATTCAGGACTAAACTGTTTATAAATATTTTTTTCTTCTTCCGAACCTGTTACTGCCTGATAAAGTGAAAGATAAATTTCATAACTTTTGTCAATCATACGTTTAGAAATTTTAGTCATATGCTGACCAAAAGGCTTAAAATCTTTATTTTTGGTTTGGTCTACTAAAATGTTTCTATCAGCTAAAAATAAAATCCGCTTTTTTGCACCTGCTTTCCATAACCGCCAGATAATTTGAAAGGCTGTATATGTTTTTCCTGTACCTGTCGCCATGACAAGTAAAATACGATTCTGTCCACGTGCAATCGCTTCGATTGTTTTATTAACTGCATTGACTTGGTAATAACGCGGTATACGTCCTGAACCATCATCATAGTAAGGGTATTCAACGATTTGTTTAGATTCAGATGTAGTTAATCCTTTATATTGCTCATACAGTTTCCATAAATACTGAGGGGAAGGAAACTCATCCAATCCTAACTCTTGCTCAACTTTTCCAAATAATCCCGTTTGGTCATGAAATAAGAAGCCATCACCATTACTCGAAAAAACAAAAGGGACTTGTAAACAATCAGCATAGGCTAAAGCCTGCTGCATACCAGACCCCAGGCTATGATTATTATCTTTGGCTTCAATAACTGCTAAAGGAATATTCTTCTTATAGTAAAGAACATAATCGGCACGTTTTCGCTCACCACGAGTGTGTAGCTTCCCACGTACCATGATTTGACCATTGGTAAAAGTTACTTCTTCACGAATTTGATGCGCAGTCCATCCTGCTTGCTCTAAGGCAGGATTGATAAATTTACTACATATATCTCGTTCAGATAGTTTCTTCTTATCCATTCTAAAACCATGTATTTGATTCTTATAATTAGAATAATGAATTTTGAAACCTATTGATAGTTAATCAATAGGTTAATAATTTCAGTATATGAAAGTGATTTATCCTTAGAAGAGCTATGTAAAGAAGTTTTATGAGTAACAAAAATGAATTGAAACAATACACAATTAGATAGCCGGCGGCCTAATAATACATTGGAATGTACAGAAAAAATTGGAGATATTATTAAATACATTCCATCTCATGAAAGACCTCAAAGAAGTAATTCATTACAGTAAGAACATGTTAGATCTTTTTTTATTTTTCAATTTATTAGAAAATTTGAAAAAAATTTCATAAAAAAAATGCCAATTTGTGCATCAACAGTAAGCTATTCATAGGCATGTATTGAAATCAAATGACATCCAAATCAGCATGGATGGTAAAGGTCGATGGGTTGATAATGTGATGGTTGAACGATTATGGCGGAGCGTTAAATATGAAGAGGTGTATCTCAAAGCCTACAGCAATGTTTTGGATGCGAAGAAGCAATTAAACGCATATTTTGAATTTTATAATTTGAAACGACCTCATTCGAGTCTGGACAAAATGACTCCAGATGAGTTTTACTATGACCAGCTACCACAACAAAATAAGGTAGCTTAACTAGAGCAGAGTATCACTTATAAATAAGCTTTTAGTTGTTCAAACATGTGGGACCACCTCTATTTAAAAAAAGGAAAGAAGATGAAAATTAAGTTTTTAACAGTTTCATTGATGCTTATTCTGCCATTTTCTGTTTTTGCAGCAAATACTGTAGTAGAAAAAGCGGTCATTGAATCAAATAATACATATAAGGCGAAGTATAACTTAGAGGATATGACTGAGTTTAATCAGGCTCAAAAGGGCTTTATTGCCAAGCCAACAGGTCAAATTAAAAGTGAGAAAGGCAATGTTATCTGGGATTTTGATGCATTTAGTTTTTTACAAGATCAAGCACCAAATACCGTTAATCCCACTCTATGGCGACAAGCAAAATTAAACAACAATGTTGGGCTATTTAAAGTAACAGATCGAGTTTGGCAAATTCGTGGTTTTGATTTGGCAAATATGACCATCATTCAGGGTGATACTGGCTGGATTATTGTGGATACATTAACCTCTAAAGAAACGGCTGAAGCAGCACTTAAATTTGCTAGACAGCATTTAGGTGAGCAAAAAATTTCAGCCATTATCTTTACCCATAGCCATATCGATCATTTTGGTGGTGCATTAGGCGTTCTTTCTAGCGAAGAAATTAACGCTAGAAAAACTCCAATTATTGCGCCAAAAGGCTTTATGGAAGAAGCGACCAGTGAAAATGTGATGGCAGGTTCAGCCATGATACGTCGTGCGACTTATATGTATGGAACTTTTCTACCTAAAAATGCGGAAGGATTGGTGGATACAGGTTTAGGTAAGGCTGTTGCTGTGGGAAAAATGGGCATCCTTGAGCCTACACAACTGATCACTCAACCAGAACAGAAAATGACGGTTGATGGCTTGGATTTTGTGTTTTATAACGTGCCGGGTTCAGAAGCACCAGCAGAATTAACGTTCTCTATCCCATCATTGAAACTTTATAACGGCGCAGAAATTCTATCTCATACCATGCATAATCTTTATACCCTTCGGGGTGCTAAAGTCCGTGATGCCTTAAAATGGGTGGGCTATCTAGACCAAGCAATGCAGCATGCCAAAGCATCCGATGTATTGATTGCACAGCATCATTGGCCTGTCTGGGGCAATGACAATATTCAAGATTTTATTAAAACCCAGCGAGATGTTTATAAGTTCACGCATGATCAGACGGTGAGATATATGAACTCTGGTTTTAATGGCGCTGAAATTGCCGAAAAAATTAAGCTTCCAGCGGCACTTGATCAAAAACTATATGCTCATGGCTATTATGGAACCCTAAAACATAATGTAAAAGCAGTATACCAATATTATATGGGATGGTTCGATGCCCATCCTTCCAATTTAGATCCATTACCCCCTAAAGCTGTTGCAAAAAAATATATTGAGTTAGCAGGTGGGGAGAACAATGCATTGAAAAATGCGCGGGATGCCTACGCTCAAGCTGACTATAGATGGGCTGCCGAGATTTTAAAACATATTGTGTTGAATAACCCTCAAAACCAACAAGCAAAAGACTTATTGGCGAATACTTATCGTCAATTGGGCTATGCTGCTGAGGCTTCAACTTGGCGTAATTTCTTTTTGGTGGGCGCTCAAGAGCTACAAAATAATGTACCCCTACAAAATACTTCTGATCCGAGTGATTTATTGATTCATACACCAACTGAAAGATTTCTTGAAGCTATGGCGACAAATTTAGATGTGGAAAATTTAAAAAATGAAAACCAGTGTATCAATCTGGTTTTGTCGGATACCAAAGAGCATTTTTCATTATGGGTTGAAAACTCAGTCATGCAGTTTAAGCGTTATGATGAAAGTAAAGATTTGGCATTGGATTGCCCTACATTAACCTTAACCAAGCCCTTATATCTAAAAATGATTACAGGTCAAATAGAAGGGGTAAAAGTCCTGCTTTCTAAAGACAGTAAAGTCAAAGGTAATCCACTGAAAATTGGAAAATTCTTTGCAATGTTTAAACGTCCAGATTCAATTTTCCCGATTGTGACTCGACCAAATGGCTAAGCTCAAATAAGTAAAGTCGAAACTTAAATTAATAGATCCAAAGAAATGGGTGAAATTATCAACTTGGTTCTCCCAATCTTATAACAGGAATACAAGAAATTATTTCTTGTATTCCTCTTTAAAATTAAAAGTAAGCTATATGTATTTTAACTCTATTGATACTTTATTAAATGGTTTTTGAATTTTTATACTTTATTTTCGATGGAGATATTTTTATTAGTAGCTTGTTTAAAAAAGATTTGTTTATTTTTCTATTAATTGCTTCTAAATAATAACTTCAATATTTTTGTGGTTAAAAGGCAAGGGGGTATTATGATGTGTTTTTTATTGAAAATAAGCTTTTATATTAGGTATGTTGTTGATATGATGGCAGGTTAGGAATATTTAATTATTTTTATAATTAAATGGTGGACGGTAACCCTCTCAAAGGATATGAATAACACTATTAACCCAATTTAATCGATTTAAGGTTTTAGATATGACAATTGAATCCCCAGAGAACGAACGTGAAATAGCTAAAGCTGCCGCTCTTGTACTTCAGAAACGCTTTATTGAAGTTGCACGTACTAGAACAGTACTCTATGTAAAGAATGATATCGTATGGAGCAAAGCTCCCAATAGCGAACCTGTATTGGTCAAAAAGTTATCCGGACGCAATCCAGATCTTGCGAAAAGGTTTGCTGGCCGAGGGACTTACAAAATTAAAAAACGTGGTAATGATTTTATTACCTAATAGTAGTCTATCTTTGAACGCATACTATTCATCTTCAAGATAGATAATTATAAAAATAATAGTAAAGCTAGAAGCCTCATTAGTCTTTAGGCAGCAAATCATGTGGTGCAACTTTAAGTATTTGTGCAATCTCATAGAGCTTTAGTACCGTGATATTTACTTCTCCTCGCTCAATACGTCCCACATAACTACGATCGATATTGCAAAGTAATGCTAATTTTTCTTGAGTAATTTTCTGCTCAATTCGACAATTCCGAATAGCATGTCCAATTTTCTGTGCTAAATCGTTCATAAGTTCTATTCCTATAAAGAATAGAACTATTCATTTTTGAGGACTAAGTATCCACGGCTTATAATCCTCATAAGCATTAGATTTTAAAATTTTATATTTAAAAATAAACCTTAAATAAGACAGAAAAACGGATTATAATCCCCCTTTATTTTTACGTATTACCTTTAAATGATTGAAATTAAGCACCCTCTAAAAGAGCAGTTTCTTGTAGTTATTGAGAATGGCATTCTCTTATTCTTGTTCAAACCTAAAGATCTTTGGATACGCTTTGTAGGTGCTCCTGATTCACTAAAGTGGCAAACATATTCTTTAATTAAACAATTAGTAAAATTTGGCTATTTAAAAAAAGTCTATGACCAATTAGGGAATCAATATTATTCAGAAACCGATAGGTTGAGTGATTTTAGAATTAGTCATTGCAAAGAAAAAGCAAAAACAACATTAACAGAAAAATTAAGATTACTCGACCAAGAAAAAGCTGAAAAACATTTTGAAATACAAATAACTAGAGAGCTAAGCAAACAACTACCAGAAATTAATTATTGTTTTAAAAACTACATAAAAGATAAAAATGATTTACTAGTTAAAATAGAAAATAAGAAAAATGTTATAAATAATATTATTAAAAATATTGAATCTCTTATCTATTAGAATTAATAAAATATTTTAAAAATGTTTTATTAATTTAAAATAAAAAAATTAATCCAAGATAATAAACCCTTGCAAAACTAAAAAATTCCTCTATTTTAAGGTTATGTTCTAATTATTTTTATTACTATTATGAAAACAAATCAGCAAATCAAAGATGATTTTGAGCAAGCTGGAATCACAATTTCCGACTGGAGCTTAAAACATAATTTTTCAAGAGAGTTAGTTTATAGAATTCTCAATACAAATCGTTTGCCCAAACGTGGTGAAAGTAAACGAATTGCTATCGCACTTGGCTTAATTACAGAGGAGAAAGAAACATGACTTAAGAAAAAATAAAGCGGATTCATAGAATCCGCTCTACCCGTTTGCAATCAAGAGAAAGCTAACTAGTCGTGTTTTTAGTATCTCTTGATTGCAATGTTCCGTCAAGTCTTGGGCAATAAAATCAAAATTGCTCAAAGCTTTATCTCATCCTAAAAAATGTGAGAACTACTATGCAATCAAGTTATCTAAAGCAGAAAACTAATCAACTTAATCAAAATCTGCTAATCAAATTTGAAGAAGCTTTTCAAAAACAGACTCATGTATCATCAAAATTCATTGGTGAACGTAGAGTAAAATCACGTATAGGTAGTCGTGTATCCCTCTTTCCAAGTGTTAAAAATCAGGGGTTAATATGCCTCGAAAGTAATTTAGAACTAGCCCATGCAATAGCTTTGGAGCGTAATGAAGATGTACTTCAATACAGAACACAAGCAGTTCAGATCTTTATCAATGATCGACATTTTATTATTCCCGACTTCATTATAAAAACACTGAATGGATATGAAGTTCATGAAATTAAACCTAATTTAAATACACTTTCAGAAAAAAACATTGCAAGATTTAATTTAGCAGAAAGTATTTTAAATAGTTACTCGATTAAATTTAGAACTTTTGATCGTACTAATCTTATTTCAAAACAAGACTGTCTTTTATTAAGTATCAGCTATCAAAGAGCAAATTATAAAAAAATAAATGAAATTGATTTAGAAAAAGCAGACACCCTCATTAGAAATAGAAACTTCAAAAATAAAATGGATTTATATAAATTACTGAATGCTAACAATTTAGATTTGGTTATTGCTGATTATTTAATTTTTTATAAAAAAACTTTAGGAATTTAATTATGAAAAATAATTTTCAATTAAAAATTGGCGATCGATTTAAATATCGTCATGAACTTTATGAAATATGCTATATAGAAAACGAAGTTATTCGATACTCAAATTTCATTAATGGAAATATGCATTTCATAACAAAGGATAATTTAATTCAGAAGATCTTAAATGGAGATATAAAGTTAACTAATTTAAGCATTCCGCAATTTCACAAAAATAAAGCTCTGACAATTGAGGAAATTTTCAAGTATCTTAACTACATTTTTTCAAACAAAATTCCATGTTCGATCAAGCACTTGAAAATTGCAATTATAAATATAACCAAAGAAAATCCTAATCTTAGAAAAATATCTGCAAGTACTTTGGCAAGGTATATAAAAATATATCGAGATAACTCAGATTCATTTCATGGTTTTTATCAAGAAACTGGTGGAAATAAAAGCCTTAGATTTCCAATTGAAGTTGAAATAATTATTAATGAAGTCATTCTTGATTTCATTAAAGAGAGAGAAAATTTCAGCCCAACTGATGCACACTTAATTATTAAAGATCGAATCTTATCACTTAAAACAAATGCAAAGATTCCAGCCAAACGGACTATATATAGGCGTTTTGAGAGATTAGACCCTTATAACGTAGTTAAAAATAAAAAAGGCTCAAGAGAAGCAAATAGAATTTTTAAGGCTTCAGGTCAAAGCTTAATATCCCCTGGTTTACTCGCAATAGTTCAAATAGATACCCATGAGATTGATTGCATCATCCTAGATAAAATTGGAAATATTCTTGGTAGACCACAACTTTCCATTGCAATAGATGTTTTTACACGAGCTATAGTGGGCTGGAACTTGTGTATGCTACCTCCCTCAGCAACAAAAACATTACTTACACTTAAAAATATGTTAATGAGACCTCATCTGGGAAAAACAGGAGGTCTTCCAGCAGTAATAATCCCAGACAATGGTTGTGAGTTCAATAATAATGCTTTAGCTAATTTTTGTAATAATTTTAATATTACCAAGTCAGAATCCCGACCATATTCCCCAAATGATAAAGCTCATATTGAGAGTTTTTTTAATACACTAAATATAAATATTATTCATAAGCTTAAAGGTACTACGTTTTCATCACCAGCCCATCGAGGAGATTACGATTCTGGAGGAAATGCTTGTTACACACTAGATGTCTTAAGAGATTTAGTAGATGAATGGATCGAGAATATTTATCAAAAAAGCATTCATTCTGCTACGCAACAGCGTCCGGAAAAAATGTGGAAAGAAGCTACAAAAATATTTCCAGTACTGACAATTCCTGAGTTAGAAATTGAAAGAAAATGTCGGACCGTCTTTCGATATACAATAAGCAAAGGTCAAATAAACTTAAAAGGTCTACGATATAAATCTCAAGCACTCGCTACATTAAACAAACGTTTCAAAGAAAAAGTTACCGTTTATGTTGATCAATTGGACTTAAGCTCTATTTATATACAAGACCCGTTTGATGAATATAATCTAATTCAAGCGGACTCAATTCACCCAGAAGCAACTAAAAATTTATCGTTAGCTGAATGGTTAGAAGCAAAGGAGATATTACGTGAAAAGTATAGGTCTGATCCTGAGGAGATTAAAAATGAGGAACTATTATTTCTTGCACGTCTAAATTTTTTATTAAAAATACAAACACTTAACAATAAAAAGACACGTTTTAGACAAGTCAAAAATGACTTACCAATGATGATTTCAAATTTTGAAAATCGGTTAAATTTAGCAAACTTAACCAAAGAAACTGTAGCTGTTTCCAACGCGGATATTAATATAGAAATAGACTCCCATCTTACATATGACAATTTACCCCCTGACTTAACCGATTTCTTCTACGAGGAGGTTAATTTCGATGAATAGTAATAAAAATATTGAAACTCTATCTAAATTACGGAATTTCATTTGTCATCATTCTGATTTCTCAAAAGCTTTAACAGCTATTGATGAATGTATGCAAATGAGTTACATGGATAATCGACCTATCGGCTCCTTGTTGCTCGGTGCAGGAGGTGTTGGTAAATCTACAATATGTAAGCTTATTAAAAGTAGGCATAAACCTTATAAATGTATTGAAGATAACTTTGAGAAGTTAATAGTACCTGCCTTTTACTTTCCTGTTCCTTCACCAATCACTATTAAAAGTCTAGCAATTCGAATGCTTGAAGAGCTGGGATGTACAGATCCTAAAGGTACAAGTGAGCAATTAAACTATCGATTACGCATTCTCCTAAAAGAATGTAAGACACAACTTATCATGCTTGATGAGTTTCATCATATTTATAGCTCGAGTGCCCAAAAGAATAAATCATCTGAAAATGTAGCTAACTGGATTAAAACATTAGCTGATGAAACTAAAATATCTATATGTTTAGTAGGGTTACCTACCATTCAAGATAATCTTTTTATTGACAGTCAACTAGCGCGTAGATTTTCTTGTGTTTTACAGCTCAACCCTTTGACTTTAAATATAAACGATCAATCTGGGACACTTAATCCTTTTTTAAAACAGACCTCTTCATATATTGCAAAGAACTTTCATCTTACGTTTGATCCAGAAATTTTCTCGAGAGATCTTTCTAAGCGCATATTTTTAGCCACTAGTGGCTATCAGGCTTATGTCATGCAACTTATATATCAAAGCTGCCTAAGTGCGATGAGCAACAACCGTGTAGTTGTTTCAATGGCCGACTTTCATACAGCTTATGCCTTAAAAAGTATCTTGTACAAGCCTCAGACTAAGAAAGATATTTTCCTACTTAATTCTTCCCAAATTACTGAAATTCTAATTTAAAATCATGAAAAAATTATCTCTTTCTCATACTCCAATTCCATTTTCAGATGAATTTATAGCTGGATTTTTTCTTAGAGCTTCTTATATAAATGGTTACAACTCACCCAATCAAATGTTAAATAGCTATGGTATTCCAATTTATGGCTTATCTTATGAAGCAATATTTACTGATGAAAATAAAATTAAACAAGCTGTAGAATACTTAAATTTTCCACCTAACTTAATAGAACTAGTTATAAGAAAAGTTCCACCAACTTTTCAACATTACTTTTGGACAAATAATCAAATTGTTAATGCATCACTCCTGACTATTCTATTAAATACATTCTGTCCAATTTGTTTAAATAGCAATCGCTACTGGAAGAAGGATTGGTTACTAAAACCTTTAACAGTTTGTTTAGATCATCAGGTTAATTTGATAACTAACTGCCCAGAATGCCATCAACACTTACCAATAGATCGTAGATCATTATTTGAGTGCCCAAATTGCAATTTTGATCTTCGAACTCACAAAAGTACCCCTTCTACCGTCGATGATATTGAAACTAATAATTGGTTTTTAGAAAATCTCTATTCTGATGATGAGAGTTTTATAAAGATATTTTTTGATATATGGATCGCACTGTTTGAATATTTTTCAAATTTAGACATTCAGGTGAATAAATCTTATCTTTTAAAATTGTGTCATATTTTCTTTCATAATGAAGATATTTTTATATCATCTCTTATTAAGGAAATCGAAAAAAATTTAGATTATGCTCACCCGCAGATCCAATTGCTTCCATTTTCTAAAAATAAGCCTAGGTTCAAATCTATTTTGACTAAAGTCCAATCTCAATTTAGCGACTATAGGCAATTTTCAGCGCAACCAATTGATAAAAAATTTAATAAAAATGAATCAATACATATACTTGGTGTTAGTTTTAGATCATTTCATAAAAGATTAAAAGAAGGGATTCTATATCATGATCAGCTTGGAAATCATGAAAAGAATAGTTTTAGTGCCAAAATACTTGAGGATTGGTTGATTAATGATACAAGGAATATAAATGGTACATATGAATATCAACATCCACCACAACTAGCTGATGAATCCAATCACTATTACACAATTCCTGAAATTATGAAAATACTCGGTCTTAATGATAGAAACACACGATTATTTCTCAAAATTCCAGATATTCCAACGACCAAGAAGTATCTCAATCGTTATACACAATTTTGTCTTGCAAAAGAATTTGTTAATGATTTTCATAAAAAATATATTTTTCTAGGCCCCCTTGCTAAATATTTGGGCGTTTCGACTCTTACACTACGATATAAACTTTCTAGCTTAAAAATTGATCCTATATATAGCAATAAACTTTATCCTGCCTATTATGCAAGAAAAGATATTCATCATTTAGATAAATCCATGATTGAAAGTATTGTTACTTTCAAAAATAATTTAGGACGTAAAAAAGCAGGAACTGTAAATAAGAGTAAGAATAATGCTTTTGTAAGCCTGAATGAAGCAGCTCATCTTCTGAGTATTTCACCATCTCAAACAGCTCAACTCATTCAATACAAATGGCTCCAAGTAGAAAATTTAGATGAACGTCCTTATCGTATTCCGAGAAGAAGTATCGATAAATTAATACAACAAAAGAATGACCCTTCTTTTGTGGATATAGAGGTAGTCCTCAAAGCCCTAAATTGCTCATATAAACAACTACAAAAAAATTGGATTATGACAGGTTATTTGAAACTCTGGCATATAGGGTATTGGCAATTGTTCTCGAAAACAGAATTCAATAATGTGCTAGAAATTCATAAAGAATTCTTCACAGCTTCGGAGGCAAATAGCTATTTAGGCATGCATCGAACTCACATTACCAATTTAGTGAGTCGCGGATTAATCAAACCCCACTTTTATGGCAATAAAAATTACTCCATAAGATTATTCAAAAAGGAGGATGTCAAAAGATTACTAAAAGAAGGATATGGTGTTCAAACACCGTTAGGAAAATCTTAACTTATGTGTCATAGATTCCTAGAAAATCTTAACTTATGTGGCAAGAGTAAGTTGAGATCGAATGTCACAAAAACTTAAGAGGCTTTGATTTAATTAAAAAACCCAATCTCACACTATATGTCTTTTATCGATGGAAAAAGGCTGTCATTAGACAGCCTTTTTTTAATGGTTATAAATATTAAATATCCCTTTAACCTACAAAACTTAGATTGACCAGAACAAGAAACAATAAGACCTATAATCTACCATTCAAAATGACTTGAATAATACATATTGCAACATTTGGTATACCAAAATCATTTCTATTTTAAAGTAAAATTCACGAACTTTTTCTCCAAACATCAGTCAAGACAACCCTTTTACTGATGTGCCTTGATTGCGCCAATTCTTATTGAAATCCTTTCTCTCTATATTACCGATATAGGGAGTCATTTAATTTTTAAGGTAAATTGAATGAAAAAATTCTGGAAGTATTTATTAGTACTATTACTAGTACTAATAGTGATTGCTATTGCCTTTCTTTTTAGACCGATTACGTCTAAGGCAATTCAAACGAAAAATGATGAAACTGTTGTTGATGCTGTATTGGTCGGCGGTGGAATCATGAGTGCCACACTTGGTACTTACCTCAACGAGTTACAACCTGACTGGAACATCCGCATGTATGAACGTCTTGATGCAGTCGCACAAGAAAGTTCAAATGGCTTTAACAATGCGGGTACAGGACACTCTGGCTTTATGGAAATGAACTATACCGAAGAAAAAGACGGTAAAATGGACATTTCTAAAGCGGTTAAAGTGGCAAGCCAATTCGAAATTGCTAAGCAATTCTGGGCTTATCAAGTGAAACAAGGTGTATTAGAAACACCAAGTACATTCATTAACCCAGTACCACACATTGCATTCGTATGGGGCGATAACGTGAACTTCATGGAAAAGCGTTATGCTGCCATGATTCAAAATCCGTTATTCGCTGGCATGAAATTGAGTGAGGACAAAGCCGAAATTCAGCAGTGGGCACCATTGGTGATGGACGGTCGTGATCCTCAGCAAAAAGTGGCTGCAACTCGTATGGATGTTGGTTCTGACGTGAACTACGGTGCAATCACCAAGCAATTGATTAACAATCTCGAGAAAAGTCCAAACTTTAAACTCAGAAATTCGACTGAAGTCACTGGTATTAGTAAGAATGACGATAATACTTGGTCTGTTGCATTCAAAGATGTCAAATCTGGTGAAGTCAGTCATGTAAAAACACGTTTCGTGTTTATTGGTGCTGGCGGTGCTGCAATTAAATTATTGCAAATGACTGGTTTACCAGAAGCGCAACAATATGCGGGTTTCCCTGTGGGTGGTGAGTTCCTTGTGACTGAAAATCCTGCGGTAACAGCAAAACACACAGCCAAGGTCTATGGTCGTGCTGATCTGGGTGCGCCTCCAATGTCTGTTCCACATATCGATACCCGTTATATCGACGGTAAAAAATATGTGTTGTTTGGCCCATTTGCAACCTATTCAAACAAGTTCCTAAAACATGGTTCACAGCTTGATTTGCTTGCATCGACTAACAAAAACAACGTCTTGCCTATGGCTGCAATTGGTCTACAAAATGCTGATCTTGTTCAGTATCTAGTAAGCCAAGTGTTAATGTCTGATGCAGATCGTTTCAACGAGTTGAAAAAATACTACCCTGAAGCTGATCCTAAAGACTGGCATTTACAACAAGGTGGTCAACGCGTTCAGATCATCAAAAAAGAGCCAGGCAAACCTGCTAAATTGCAATTCGGTACAGAAATCTTTGCATCTAAAGACAAGTCTGTAACTGCATTGTTAGGTGCTTCTCCGGGTGCATCTACATCACCTTACATCATGCTTAACTTGCTTGAAAAAGCATTCCCTGAGCAGACTAAAGGTGTATGGAATGACAAATTGCATGAGATCGTACGTTCTTATGGTAAAGACCTTTCAACAGATCCAGCGTTGTTAGATCAAATCCGTCAATACTCAAGTGCAACTTTGGGCTTGAATTATACGACTCCAGCAAACTTAGTTCCTGCTAAGAAAGTAGAAAAAGCTGAAGCTGTTGCTCAATAAGTAACGCTAAATACATCAAAAAGGGAGGAGTTTTGGCTCTTCCCTTTTTCTCATTTTGTCTTTTATTTTTATACTATGCCTTCTGCTGCACCTCACTCTGCTTTTGCTGCATTTGCCAGTCGTGACTTTAAGTTATTGACTCTCAATCAATGCTGCCTGACTTTTGCGGTGCTGATTCAAGAGGTGCTGATTGCCTTTCATTTGTATCAAATCACCAAAAATCCACTTTTCATCGGTTTACTCGGGATCATGGATTTTTTACCTTTTATGGCGCTGTCTTTATGGGGTGGTTATATTGCTGATCGTTTTAATCGGCAACATATTTTACAAATCAGTTTTAGCTTTGCCATCCCCTTATCGATTGCTTTGTGGATCAGTTTTGATCTTTTCCACACCCAAACCATCAGTGCAAATTTATTATTAATCTCATCCTTGAGTATTTTATTTTTATTTGGCTGTATTTGCGGCATATACAGTCCCTGCTTTAATTCTTTACGTCCTTTTGTCGTACCCGAATATTTGTATACTAATGCAGCAACATGGACCAGCATGTGCTGGCAAGCTTGCGGCATACTTGCACCCGTGGTTGGCGGTTTTCTATTGGCGCATCTGGATTTGGATATTACTTTTAGCGTCATCGTGGCACTTTTTTTAAGTGGCAGTATTGCCCTCTGGTGTTTGCAAAAACGAGATTTTCCTCAAATCCAAACAGAATCGGTAACTCAAAGTCTAAAAGACGCACTACAATTTATTTTTAAAACCAAAATTATTTTTTGGGCGATGTTTCTCGATCTCGGCTCTGTTTTCTTTGGCGGCATCATCGCGCTACTGCCCATTTTTGCCCAAGATATTTTGCATGTCGGTGCCGATAGTTTTGGTCTATTACGCGCTGCGCCTGCATTTGGTGGCTTGGTCATGATGCTGATCTTGGTGCGTTACCCGCCCAAATCTAGACCGTGGCAGATCATGCTGATTGCCGTCACTGGCTTTGCACTATGCACCTTGTTATTTGCTGTTACCAGACACCTCTATTTTTCTATCGCAGTTCTCATTATTATGGGGGCATGTGACAGCATCAACATAATTATTCGTCAAACGATTCTGCAACTGATTCCACCCAAGGACATGCTTGGACGTGTCGCTGCCATTAATGGCATCTTTGTCACGTCCAGTAATGAACTGGGTGCATTGCAGTCCAGTGTGATGACACGCTTTTTTAGCGTGGTGCCCGCTATGTTGATTGGCGGTTCACTGTCTTTGTTCTGTGTGCTACTGACCAAGATCAAAACCAAAGATTTATTGAAGTTTCGTTTTTTAATCCCCCAAACAAACAGCTATTTAAAAAACCAATATCATATGAAACACACTTTGCCCGAATCTTCAGGTCCCTCCAAATTTATTATTTTTTCCGTTTTTATATGGCTACTGCTGATGTGGCTACAGTCGACCTATATTGTCATTATCGGGGGTCAAGCCTATCTGTTCTGGACTTCTTTGGGTCTGTTGATTCTGAACGTACTCAGCTTGCGCCCCAACATCTTAAAAAATCGAATTGCTCTGGCGATTACAGCACTACTGTTGCTCTATCTGGGCTTTCACTCTTTATTTTGCACCTATTTGATCATCGCTTTTTACTGTATTTTCTATTTATATGCGGGTGAATATAAACATAAATGCGCCATTAAGTTGATCAGCCTGTTTTTGATCATGATCGTTTTTGCAATCTACCAAAGCCAATCACTGCATGAACTGAAAAGCCATTATGCAAACTATGAAACGGGTGAAACATGGCAAAAATATGGTGCGCTATAAACCCTAACATTTATGTTTTTTGTGTTCTTGATCAAATCATTTTTTCTATATGTAACCATAAACTGAAGTGTATCCTGCAAAGTCAATTGAGCAGGTTTAGTGCCAATAGAAATTGATATTCGTGTCCTGTAGGATTAGTTTTGTGATCAAAATATCTTGATTGCGTTACTACACCGACTTTCTGCAATTGTTTTTCTAATTCAAGTGCTTGTTATTCGTACTTTTCTGTTTGAGATATTCAACATGTTGGCGATCTGTTTTCCATGAAGATTCCAATATTTCTTTTTCTATTCTGTAATGAATTCTTTTTTGCTTCATTGAACTGATTACTTCCTCATTGAAGCTCTTTACATAATTTATCCATGCCTTTCCACGAAATACATTTTCAGGCATCTCTGTTTTGAATTCACTTCTAGGAGTAAAAACAATAACTGAATGCAAATATTTTGGTTCAAGTATATCACTTAAAATCATCTCCAAAACTTTCATGTGTTTGTAGTTTTGATGTAATGGATTTTGAAATTTATAACTTTTTTTATAAATCTTTTGCGTCCATTGTTTCTGACGAGCACTACCAAAAATCCAACCCGTATAGTTTTTCGTTTCTATAATAAAAACACCGTAAGGACTTATTAGAATGTGATCAATTTGTGTTGTTCCCTGCTCTTGGTCAGGAATCGTACAGTTATTTAACAGAATATACTCATCGCCTAATGCTTTATCGACATGTACGGCAACCATGAGTTCACCCATCTTTCCTTTAAAATGGGGCGATTTCAAATAAGTAAGAACAGCTAAAATAATAATGATAAAAATAAAATAGAAAAGCATCTCTTCCCAATCACTTATAGTTTTGAAGTTTAAAATAATAAATCTAATACGTTATAAATATTATATTAATAACATAATCAATTAATTCAGACGTAAAAAAACCGCTAACTTAGCGGTTTTTTATCTCATCTTAAAGATGATGGTCGGAGCAGTAGGATTCGAACCTACGACCCCCTGGTCCCAAACCAGGTGCACTACCAGGCTGTGCTATGCTCCGAAATTGGGGTGAATGACGGGATTCGAACCCGCGACAACCGGAATCACAATCCGGGGCTCTACCAACTGAGCTACATCCACCATCAAAACTTTGATTCTACATACCAAGCTGCCAAATGGCGCGCCTGACAGGATTCGAACCTGTGACCATCCGCTTAGAAGGCGGATGCTCTATCCAACTGAGCTACAGGCGCATAACGATGATAATACTATCACGATACTTCGCCGATATTTAAAACTATGTTTTTCAACATATTTTAAATGGTCGGAGCAGTAGGATTCGAACCTACGACCCCCTGGTCCCAAACCAGGTGCACTACCAGGCTGTGCTATGCTCCGATTTCTTTTCAGCTTTTAGCGTATCGCACATCGTGCGGTACGGTGTGCATTCTAGGCGCGACGCCCTAGAACGTCAACACCTATTTTTCAAAAAAAGAATAAATCCTTATCAAATGTATATTTAACAAGCATTTTTAGACGTTTTAGCGTTTCAAAGAAGCACTAAAGTTCAACATTCGATCTAAGGGTAATTTCGCGCGTTCAGCAAGAGCAGGATCAACGTGTATTTCTTGATCGGCATGTTGTAATACATGCAAGATTCCATCCAGTTCATTCATCGCCATCCACGGACAATGTGCGCATGAACGACAAGTTGCCCCCTCACCTGCGGTTGGTGCTTCAAATAATTCTTTATCAGGCGCTGCTTGTTGCATTTTATAGAAAATACCGCGATCCGTTGCCACGATCATTTGTTTATGTGGCAAGGTCTGAGCTGCTTTAATCAGTTGCGAGGTGCTCCCCACCGCATCAGCAATATCCACTACTGATTCAGGTGACTCTGGATGAACTAAAACCGCTGCATCTGGATAGAGCGCTTTCATTTGCGCAATACCACGGGCACGGAATTCTTCATGCACGATACATGCACCATCCCACAACAACATTTCAGCGCCCGTTTTCTTTTGAATATAGCGACCTAAATGCTGATCTGGTGCCCAAATAATTTTTTCGCCCAAACTATCTAAATGTTCAATGATCTCAACCGCACAACTAGAAGTCACCACCCAGTCGGCACGCGCCTTCACTGCCGCCGAGGTGTTGGCATACACCACCACGGTATGGTCAGGATGCTGGTCACAGAATGCGGTGAACTCATCCACAGGACAACCCAAATCCAGTGAACAAGTTGCTTCCAAAGTTGACATCAACACTGTTTTCTCTGGTGAGAGAATCTTGGAGGTTTCGCCCATAAATTTCACCCCTGCCACCACCAGTGTTGTAGCAGGATGGTCACGACCAAAACGTGCCATTTCCAGTGAGTCAGAAACACAGCCACCCGTCAGTTCAGCAAGCTCTTGTACTTCAGGATCACAGTAATAGTGCGCCACCAGCACTGCATTTCGCTTTTTCAACTCAGCTGCAATTTGGGCAAACTTTTCTTGTTTCACTTCTGGGCTAAGACTATTGTCCTTTGGCTCGCCCAAACGATCTAAATGCGCCTGCACAATATTTTTGGCTTCGTTCGCAATTAAATTCGCATCATTCATAAAGCGTCTTCTCTATCCTGCGTGCTTGCATCGCTGCAAACTTATAACGTGGGTATCTTGGTGAGCATTTAGTTAATATCACACTATCCACATACCAGCTTATAAAAAAAGCCTCACTGTGGAGGCTTTATTATAACGCAAATTTATGAACGATAATCGGCATTAATTTTGACATAGTCATAAGAAAAGTCACAGGTATAAACCGTGTCTTTAGCTGTACCACGACCGAGGTCAATACGAATGCTAATTTCCTTTTCAGCCATGACGGCTGCACCTGCTTCTTCAGTATAATCTGGGTTTGCACCACCATCTAAGCAAATCTGAACATCACCTAACCAAACTTGTACTTTACTACTATCTAGGTTGGGTACACCTGCCTTACCAATCGCCATCACAATTCGCCCCCAGTTTGGATCTGAAGCGAATAAAGCAGTTTTAATTAAAGGCGACTCAGCAACGCTATAGGCAACATCACAACATTCTTGAGTATTTTCTCCACCATCAACCTGTACAGTAATGAACTTGGTCGCACCTTCACCATCACGCACAATCAATTGCGCTAAACGGTTCATAATACGCGCTAGCACATCAAGAACCTGTTGATAACGTGCATCCTCTTGGCTCTGAATCTCAACACCACCTGCTAATCCAGTTGCCACAAAAATACAAGAATCATTGGTTGATGTATCACCATCAATGGTAATACGGTTAAATGAATGCTCAACCGTGGTTTGCAGTAACCGCTGTACCATTTCACGGCTAATCGGCGCATCGGTTGCCACAAAGCTGAGCATGGTCGCCATATTTGGACGAATCATGCCTGCACCTTTACTAATCCCCGTCATCGTATAAGTTACGCCGTCCAGTTCAAACTGCTCAGATGCACCTTTTGGTGTGGTATCTGTGGTCATAATACCTGATGCAGCATCCGCCCAACGATCAGCATTTAAATCATTTAATGCAGGTTGAATACCTTGCACTAAACGTTCAATTGGCAACTGCTCACCAATCACACCCGTTGAAAACGGTAAAATCTGATTGGTTTGCACGCCTGCTAACTCAGCCAACTTGGCACAAGTAGCTTCTGCATTTTTATAACCGACTGTGCCTGTTGCAGCATTGGCATTGCCTGTGTTGATAATCAAGTAACGTGGTGTATTTTCTGCTAAATGCTTTTTACTCAATTGAACAGGCGCAGCAGCAAAAGCGCTTTGGGTAAACACCCCTGCAACGTTTGAGCCTTCAGCAAATTCAAAAATGACCAGATCGCGTCGGTTTGGATAACGGACATACGCCTCAGTTGAGCCAATTTTTACACCCTGCACCACATGCATAAGTGGCATAGTTACGTCACCAACAGCCATTTTTAAACTTCCATTCAATTTGTTATGAAAAAGAAAATGAATACATACCCTATATATGAGACTCGGAAAGGTCATCGACAACCTGCGTGGTATTTGTAATATCCCGTTTCTGCGATAGATAAAACAAATGCAACAAGTGAACAGGTTTTGTAGATGACAATGCCTTTGGTTACTTTGGGCGAAACCAAAGTAACTCGAACCGAAGGTTATTCCTAATATTGAATTACACTAAGCAAGACACCGCCTCGCGAATAACTGAGTTACGGTTCAAGTCATAAAATATGTCGATTCATATCTGTTAAGTAGCTTATTCCAAAAAGAAATGAAAATCGAGTATTAACACTACAGATTATGGAATTTGGCTTTGCTCTAAACTCAGTAAAATCTGCTTCTTATCCAAACCACCTGCAAAACCAACTAATGCCCCACTCGAACCAATCACCCGATGACATGGCGCAATAATCGAAATCGGATTCTTACCATTGGCTGCCCCAACAGCACGCACTGCTTTTTCATTACCAATCTGAACGGCTATTTCCTTATAACTACGTGTTTCGCCATATGGAATAGTTAATAAAGTCTGCCAAACCTGTTGTTGAAAATCTGTCCCTTGAAAGTCCAAAGGTAAATCAAATTGCTGACGTTGCCCTGCAAAATACTGTTCTAATTGTTTTTTAACTCGAAGTAACATCGGATGTTGATGATCTTCTATCAGTTCAGCCAGTCGAACTCGTTTATGATCTTCATTGTCCCACATCACGGCGACCAGTGCATGATCATGAGCAACCAGTTTTAATGCACCCACAGGAGAATCCATGTACATATACACCAGTTGCATTACACTCTCCTTAAACAATTAATTTGATGACAATTTCATCAACATTAAGCCAGATACAATTAATATTGCAGCAATCATTCGCATCGCAGTCATTGGTTCATTTAAAACCATGATACCAACAATAAATGATCCTATCGCACCAATTCCCGTCCAAACTGTATAAGCTGTACCCAAAGGCAACGATCGCATTGCAATTGACAATAATACGACACTTAAAATCATAAAAATGAGGGTCACGATACTTGGCGTTAGCTTGGTAAAACCCTCAGACATCTTCATTGAATATGCCCAAATAATTTCAAAAATACCCGCCAAAATTAAAATTGCCCATGCCATTTTTCACACTCAACCTTAACAAGAGTTGGGTCGTCCCAACGTGATGCTTTTGAAGTGAGGTCGTCCTCTTAGGAAAAGCAGTGTACTGTAAAATTTCGAGATTATGTGAAAGGTTATGTATGGCTTCCAGTGCAGTATTTTAAAAATTAAAAGCTTTATCTAAGGTTAAGATTTACTGCCATGAAATCTGATCGACCTGCATTAGCTCACATGCCCCGTTTCCTGTATCTTCACGGGATAAAGAACTTTTCCAATGCCAGCCATCTTTTGTCTGGATTTCGATTAAAGAACCCTTTAAATAGACTAAATCATCTTTTTTAATTTTTTTCATTTGAGATGCGACATAAGCATTGGCAGGAACCAGATGCATATTGGCACTATGCGTTGCGATTTCTCGCAAAGAAATAGGCGGTTGATGATCTATACGCCAGTGATACCAACGATTACTTTGTGATACATCAATTTGTTTATAGATCTGCGGATTTGCCATATCTCCCCAACCAACAGCAATATCCATTGGTGAAAATTCAGCTTCACGCCCTAAATTGTAGTCTTCTCTAGAAAGCACACGAAATGCGCCTTCATAACGCTCTAATGCATTAATCTGTACGCCTTGTTGAGTGGTCATTTGACTAATATTTGGCGCTGGTTTTAATACCTGTGTCCAAACCAACCATACGATAGCCAATCCTAGTAGGCCATACATCCATCTTGGCATGCTTAATTATCCTTCTTTCCTTGTAAGCATTTTATCCATTGCTTTAAATGATTGAAGCATGAAATTAAAAAATGACTTAAAGCACTTAAATAACTATCCTGTGACTCATTTTTATGCTCCTGTAAAGTTGCAGTATCTGTATTCAAAGTATTCATTTCTAAAGGTTCATAATGTGACAAAGTTTGTTGTAACTCAGCTCCCAAGCTCAAGCGAATTAGAGCAATTGTCACCTCATCAATTCCGTAATGATGATATAAAGTTAGATGACGTGTATCCAAATCAATACTATGTTCAACTAAAATTTCAGCAAATGGCAATAATGCTTTTCGAACCCGTTGTACTTCCACCAAACTACTCATGTGTGGAATATAATAAAAACTGACTTTCATACTGCCGCCATCACGTGGAACAGTGTCAAATTGAGTTATCAAATTTTGTGTTTTTTCTCTCCGACTTAGAGATTCATTTGCTTTATCAGTTATTAAATTGTCTTGTTGTTCTAAAGTCATTTATGCACCATGAATGACTCAAAAGAGATACTGCTAGTATAAACCAACAGTATCTCAGGATAGTGACATTTTAGACAAAGGATCAGAACTTTAACGTAAGTCCCAAACCATATAGCCAACCTTTTTTACTGTCTGTAGCCGACTGTAATTCGGTTTGTTTCAAACCTTTGTTGTATGCATAAGCGACATCAATAAATGGCATGATTTTTTTACTGATTTCATAACGCGTTTGCAGACCTATCTGAAGTTTAGATAATCCAGATTTATTTGCATAACTTGACTCATCATTGAATATTACATCTGCATTCAAATAAGGTTGAGCAATCAACTTTTGCGTAAATAATACATCCCGTGTTGTTTCCAAACTCAGTTGCCAGCGTTGGTTTTGACCTGCATAAATATAGGCTTCGGTTTCAAAAAAATACGGCGCTAGACCATGTAATCCCAATACCGCGTCCCATTGATTTTTATCATGCTTTTGCTCAGGCTGATATTGATAACGAACACCTGTTTGTACATCCCAAAAGTCAGCAACATTGCGGCTGTATAACAGCTTTGTTTCGGTTTGAGTTTTTTCCGATTCTGCTTTTTCAACATGTGCTTGAATGAATATTTTATTTTTATCACTTCCCACCCATGTTTTTAGCTCAGTACTGGCACTGCCTCGACCATCGTCATCAACGATCCATGCATTTTTAATCGCTGTGGCTTGATAAATTTGTACACCATGTTCACGATGATGATCATGTGTATCATGTTGAATATCAGATGGTACTTGCTTTAATTCAGGTTGATGTTCTGAATGATCAACAGGAGATGATGTCTCCATCAATATATTCTGTTGTACCGACTGATCCATTTGCATCATTTGATCATGCCCCTCATGTGCAAATGCAAATACACTCAAACAAGAAACCATGCCACCAATTGCCAATAATTGTGTATAGCGTTTCATCGTAGAAGCTTGCTTAGTGATGTGCATGGCTCACTCCTTGAGTAGGTTGAACAGACATAGTTTGTGAAACGTTGCTGCCATCGACATTTGCGACAATCAATTTACTCATCATGCCCGCACTCATGTGGTATAACAGATGACAATGAATCGCCCATTCACCGAGCTCATCCGCAGTCAGTAGAGCTGTAACAGTTTTGCCCGGCGGCACGATCACCGTATGTTTATTTGGCATATCCTGCGGTGCCTGACCATTCTCCAACTGCATAAACATGCCATGTAAATGCATTGGATGCGCCATCATACTTTCATTCACAAATTTGAGACGGATACGTTCGCCATAACGCACGGTTAAAGGTTTGAAGTCAGGATCACTAAACTTTTTACCATCAATCGTCCAGATGTAACGCTCCATCGTGCCCCCAAGACGAATCACCAATTCTCGCTCTGCTGGACGACTATAACGCTCAGGTTGTGATTGCAACGACTTCAAATCTGCATAAGTTAAGGCTTTCTGACCGATTGGTGTTGCTGCATTCGCCCAGCCCTGAACGGTATCTGAAGTTGTTTTTTCAGAAGATACCACCATCTGGTGTTGGCTATGATCTGAGGGCGTTACTGAAGCTGACATATCCATCTGACCGTGTGCACTATGATCCATACCCGACATGTTCATCTGACCATGTGAACTATGATCCATTTTCGACATGTCCATTTTTTCATGTGAGCGATGATCCATCGCTGTTTTTTGCATCGGTGTAACTGGTGCTTTACCTTGAGGCATCTGATGCTGACTATGATTCATATTGGCCATATTCACTGGCTGATCTGAACCATGGTCCATTTTGCTCATATCCATCTGACCATGCGAACCATGATCCATGCCCATATCTTCCATCGTCAATAATGCACGTGGGCGCGCTTTAGGAATCTGAACCTTTTGCGTATTCGGTGTCATGCTATTGTGCAATGAAGCAATTGCAAAACCAGAACGGTCGATTGATTCAGCTTCAATTTGATAATGTGCCTGCTTAGGTTCCACTAACACATCATAAGTTTCTGCTGTGCCAATACGAAACTCATCCACAGGAACGGGTTTCACTGGCTGACCATCGGCACTAACGACTGTCATTTTTAGGTTGGGAATACGCACATCAAAAAAAGACATGGCTGACGCATTGATAAAGCGCAAACGAATCTTTTCACCCATTTTAAAAGCGCCTGTCCAATTTTGTTGAGGTGTTTTCCCATTCACCAAGAAAGTATAACCAGTGACATCAGATAAATCGGTTTTGAGCATCCGCATCTGGTTCCACATCGAACGATCTTGCCACGTTGCTTTTAAACCGTCTTGTTTCACCTGCTTCCAGACATCACCCACCGTTTCACGTTGGTTTTGGTAATACTCAGCCGACTTCTTCAAATTTGCCATGATCTTGTCGCTTTCCGTTTCATGAAAATCAGACAACATCACCACATAGTCACGCTCAGCTTTTTCATATGCGGCAACAGGCTGTTTTCCTTTTGGATAAATCACCAGAGGACCATATAAACCATCCTGTTCCTGTCCTTTACTATGCGCGTGATACCAATAAGTTCCATTTTGTCGAACTTTAAAACGATACTCAAAACTGCCATTCGGCTTAATACTTTTAAAGCCATTAAAACCAGGTACACCGTCCATCAATCCTGGCAAAAGTAATCCATGCCAATGTAATGACGTATCTTGATCTTTGAGTTGATTATGCACATGAATGACCGCTTCATCCCCTTCTTCAAACTCTAATAACGGCGCAATAAATTTGCCATTTACCGTAATACGTTTGACAGGTTTTCCAGTAACATTGACCATTCCTTGATCAATGTTCAGATGATATTCTTTTATTGCAGCCAAAGTATAAGGCGCAAAAATTAGACTTAAGCCAGCAATGACACCAGCATATATTTTTGAGGACATAATATTTTCCTAATCTGTGAACTATTTTTAACTCGCTCGTTGAAGCGAAAAAGAGCTTCTAAGACAGATTAGGTTCTAGGAGGACGTAAAATTTCTTGCCAATGCCCTGCAAGATGACGAGCTTGATACTCAGTATTTTTATAAGTGTTTAGCTCAAAAAAAGGTGAAACAGACAGGCTTGGAATTTGTTGATCGAGTGCAAAATTAATCGTTTGGCAATGTGAAATATTATTACAATCGGGGCAATGTTGCTGATCTTGCATTTGTTCATCATGGCATTTAAACACATCGGTTACATCATGCGACATATCCATTTGATGATGCGGACGTGTCATCTGTTGATCATGACATGGTATCACCTGCGCTGTAGGCATCTTTTGATCAAGTTGAATCTTTTGGACTGCTGCAATAGACGCACCGCTTCCCCCGATGAAAAATATCATCAGGAATACAAACCATAGATGCTTGTATTTTTTATGAAGTTGCACTAAATATCCTTGGATCAATCATCAAATGAATGCGATTTACTTAGCATAATTTCTTTCTATCTTATGCACAATCTACTTTATGTTCAATTATGCTAATTCCTTGCATTTAAGCAACAGAATTGCCGATTTATCAAACGAAAAAGAATAAAATACGTTATGAACAAAAATAAAGCAAAATAAAGGACTTGATGCACAAAAAAAGGACAAAAATTTGTCCTTTTTTGATATTTTTGTTGAGAATATAAACAACTGAAATCATTTTGTTTATTTTAACAACATCTTATCCACTTGCTTATCAACACGGTTATCCACCCAGTTATAAACAAAGTTATCCACAACCTTATGTGAAAAATAGGATGAAAACACTAAATGTCTTTTGCACCAACTTGAGCTAATTCTGCACGCATTTGATCAATTACAGTTTTATAGTCAGGTTGACCAAAAATTGCCGAACCAGCTACAAACATATCCGCACCCGCTTCAGCAATTTCACGAATATTTGCTGGGCCAACACCACCATCAACCTCTAAACGAATATCAAGACCGCTGGCATCAATGATTTTGCGTGCTTGGCGAAGTTTCTCCAATGTCATTGGAATAAATTTTTGCCCACCAAAACCAGGGTTCACACTCATCAATAAAATTTGATCTACTTTATCGAGAACATAATCAAGGTAATGTAAAGGGGTTGCTGGATTGAAAACTAAACCTGCTTTAGCACCACCCGCCTTGATCAGTTGTAAAGAACGATCAATATGATCCGTTGCTTCTGGATGGAAAGTAATAATATCTGCGCCTGCCTCCAAAAAATCACCGATCATACGATCAACAGGTGAAACCATCAGATGCACATCAATTGGCGCCTTAATTCCATAATTTTTCAATGCCTTACAAATACCTGCACCAAAAGTTAAGTTTGGTACATAATGGTTATCCATGACATCAAAATGCACAACGTCTGCACCCCCAGCTAAAACTTTTTCTACATCTTCACCTAAACGTGCAAAATCAGCAGATAAAATCGAAGGAGCAATTAAATAAGGCTTGGACATGAATGACCTGGCAAACTTTGAAAAATGATAATTGAATTATAACAAATTCATCGGCTTTAGGCTGTTACAAAGATACGATTACGACATTGCAAACTTGCAACAACACGTTGCATGAATACTGTTTTTAACTGCATACGATTTTGCTATTTTTAATGGTGAAATCATATGCAGTTAAAAAATGAATAGTACGACACAAATTACAACTCACGATGGTAAACGTATCAGTAAACGTTTATTGAATCACTGGAAGCACAAATTTGAAGTATCAGAGACTGAGCTGTATTCAAAAATTTTTATGCCGACAGCAACAGTGACGCTTACACCACAAGAACAGCATTTAGATGTATTGATTGAAAATCAGCAAGAAGATGTTGCTCGTCTAGAACAGGTGGTTATTGATCATTTAAATCGTATGGCACAACAAGAGTTTATTGTTGAATGGCAGCATCATTAAAAAGAAGCTCAATCGAGCTTCTTTTTTTAAGCCATTCCCTTTTCTAACTGAATCGCATGAAATTGCAGATGATCATCAATAAAACTTTGAATAAAGTAATAACCATGATCGTAGCCTTTGTGCTGGCGTAAAGTTAAATGTTGCCCTGCTTCTAGACAAGCTTGCTTAAACTTTTTAGGATTTAATTGAGCATAAAACTGATCTTCTAGACCTTGATCAATTAAAATTTCCGCAAAGACTCCACCCTTTTGCTGAACTAAAGCCGTTGCATCATGTGCTAACCATTGCTGTTGATCTGTACCTAAATAGTGACTAAATGCCTTTTCTCCCCACGGACAAATACTTGGCGCACAAATCGGAGCAAAAGCTGAAACCGATTTAAATTGCTCTGGGTGTTTAAACGCCAAGGTTAATGCACCATGCCCTCCCATTGAATGACCAAAAATTCCAATCTGACTTTCAATAATCGGAAATGCTTGTAAAACATGTGCATAAAGTTCATCAACCAAATAAGACTCCATTTGGTAATGTTCAGCCCAAGGTTGTTGAATAGCATTGATATAAAAGCCTGCACCCTGACCAATATCCCAATGATCACCCTGTGCAACTCCCTCTCCACGCGGAGAGGTATCAGGACAAATTAAAATCAGACTCAGCCGAGCTGCCATACGTTGTGCATGTGCTTTAATCGCAAAGGTGTCTTCAGTGCAAGTTAAACCCGCAAGATAAAATAATGCTGAACAAGGCTTTCCTTCTAAAGCAGCAGGAGGTAAATACACTCCAACTTTGGTTAGACCTTTAAGATGCTGTGATTCCAGTTGATAAATACGCTGTTCACCTTCAAAACAACGATTTTTTTGCAGTAGCTGCATGTTGATTATCCTGTGTTTTTGTAATGTCTGTTGTTGTGATATTTTGCGTTGGGAATAAATACGGCTCAAGTTGTGGCAACATCAATTCCATGTTACGACCGATAGCCCATTGCGGCTCGGATGGTTCAAATCCTTGAGCTGTTTCCCACTGTGTCACAGTTTGTTTAGACTGATCAAATGCTTTTTTCATTGAGGATTGTTCACGCATCGCCAAATCGAAGAAAGCACGACCAAAATAAGTGTAATCCGCTTCATTATTACAACCAAAAGAGGTTTTATCTGCGGCTGAAGCAGTAATAATTAAGGTTTCAGGTGACTGTAATGCTGGAATAAAACTTCCTGAATAACACGCTGAAATTACAATCACTCGCCAACGAATACCTGATTTATCGAGCGTTTCACGTAGCCATTTCGGGTCGACTTGCCCTAATTCTAATGGTGCATTTTCGAGTTCAAAATGATTACGCTCACCGTGGGATGTCATATAAAGAAATAATACATCGCTATCACGGTTCATCTGCTGACCAATCCGACGCAACGCTAACTCAATACTGGTTTTAGACGCAATTGGAACATCTAAACGTGTCGCAGGATTATTAATCAACATAATGGAACGTCCAAACGTTCCAAAACGAGTATCAAATTGCTCTCTAATGCGCTCAATTTCAGATTTGAAAACATCAGCGTAGCTATCCCCAGCTACGCCCATAAAATACCAATGGCTTTTCGCAATATCACCATATTGGATTTGATCTAAAGCTTTGTCCAACACATGACTTTGCGCATAAAAAGCATCTTCAGCAAAACTTGGTGGTGTTTCTTCAACTTTCCAAATCGGTTGATCTTTTACCGAAAGCTGCCAAACCACCATGGTTGCAATAGTCGCAATAAAAACTAAAGCACGCTCCCACCACGGCCAATTTAATGCCCGTGAAAATACCCAAATCACAGCCAGACTTTGCCAAACAAATAGTCCAACAAATAATGGTGGTAAGAAACCATTATAGATTGAATCGGGAATGAAATTTAGATAGCCATTTGAACCTAAATATTGGATCAAACACTGTAATAATAAGATATTGGTATCAAGCACTAACCATAATAATGCGGGTACAAGCATTAAACGGGCTTGGTTCATGCGTTGCGAAAGGAAAATCCCCACAATTAAGGCAATAAAAGGCCACAGTGCGTAACCAATCAAACCTTGAGGGTTGAACTCACCAATTTGCCCTGCCACCAACCAGCTATAAAGTGAGTTGGTACAACCACCTAAAATACCCCAAATAATGAGCTGGGTAATTGATGGATGAACAATCTGTAAGGAACGTCGAGACCCAAGGAACAACCACATTCCAGCAATTTGGTTACTTTTAAAATCATGCCAGATATTAATGGAAGGTTTGAGGTCGATCATAAAGTTCTTCGGGTATTTCTCTTTTCAAGCTTAGATTGAAAATATGTCTATCTTTTATCAAATGAATATGACTTTTCCTAAAAGGAACAACGTCTTTCCTTCATTTAATCTCGACAAGAATTTTTTATCAATCATGCTTTTGCACTATATCACAAATCTTTACCGAGCATTCACCTAAGCTAAACAATCACTTGGATAAAAGTTAAGTTGAACTTTTGGGAAAATATGCATCAAAACGACAAGCATCACCTAGCCATTGATGATCTGGAGCTTGATCAGCCAAATAAACTGCATGTCGAGGTCGTTTTACAATAACGCGCTTAGCGATTTTACTGGCAAGATGCAGTAATTCATCACCTAAATCCATTTCACCATCTTCAGGTAATAACATATGCAATAATTGCATTTGCTTTTTGACCTGTGCCTGTTTCTTTTGTGCTTGGTGGTTTTGATCTCGCTGTGGGAACATCGGATCTAAATAAATGACATCGATCTGTTCATCTCGCTGCTTTAATCCATGTAAATAATCAGTTGAATCAGCATAAATGAGTTGAATCCGTGGCATAACAGATTGCAGAAAAGGATCTCGTTCTGCTTGGGCTTTGGTATATTCCAATAACACAAATAGGATCGGATGACGTTCAACCAAACGGATATTAGCACCCAAATAAGCCATCAATAAACTATCATGACCTAAGCCAGCTGTTGCATCAATTAAATTAGGTTTTTCACCTAATTGACATGCTCTTGCGATCATTTCGGATTTCAGACTGGCTCGTTTTAAACGAGGAATTTCAGCACGCCAATCCGGTTGCATTTTCATCCCATTCGCAGCCAGACTCAGCCCATCTTCATCTAAAACCAAAGCCATGTCTGGATTCAGACGAAGGAAACGTGCATTCACTTTTTCAACGATTTGACCTTTTAGTTCGACATCCAAACTCGCTAATCGGGTTTGAAGTTGTTGAAATTGCTCCGCGTACTCCGTCTGATACCAACAGATCATCTGCATTACCAATGCACCCAACCTGTCCACCATGTCGCCAAAATGAATAAACCAAACACTATACGGTAGTAAGCAAAAGCGGTGAAATCATGCTTAGAGACATAACGAATTAATGCACGAATCACAATTAAAGCTGAAACAAAGGCAACAATAATTCCAACTGCTAAAATAGCCATATCATTACTATGTAATTCATGACGCATTTTATACATATCCAGTAAGCCTGCCCCCATCAATACAGGAATACCGAGGAAGAATGAAAATTCAGCCGCTGCTTTACGTGAAATACCTAAGAATAATGAACCAATAATGGTTGAACCAGAACGTGATGTCCCAGGAATTAATGCAAGACATTGAATCAAACCAATCAATGTGGCTTGCTTGAATGTTAGATCTTCAACTTCTTGACTCACGATTTGATGCGGACGGCGTTCCGCCCATAAAATAACGAAACCACCGACAATTAATGCAATTGCAACCGTGACCGCATTAAATAAATAAGCCTTTACCACATCACCAAAGCTCAAGCCAATAATCACAATTGGAACAGAAGCGATGATTAAATTCAGGCTTAAACGACGACCTTGCTCTTGTCCTGTGAGTGCGCCAATTAATGCGCCCCACAGTTTGCCCCAATACTCATAAATTACTGCTGCAATCGCACCAATTTGCACAGCAACCGCAAACATATCTCGTTTTTCAAGCGTCCAAAAATCTAGCAACTGCCCTGCTAGAATCAAGTGCCCTGTACTTGAGATCGGTAGAAATTCGGTAATCCCTTCCACCAACCCCATAATTGCTGCTTTAAATAGCAATAAAAAATCCATAATTAACCTTAATTCGCTTTACTTTGTTCTGGAATTTTTTTCCATGCATCATCACGTAAATACACAGGGAGTGCATGCTCAGCATCAACCCATTTTTTTTGTACAGCATAAATTTGCGCAATTGTTGCAATGTCTTGTGCAGTTGCTCGAATTTCTGTTGCAGACGTTTTTAGAATGGAAGCCTCTTGCGAGTCTATTTGACTTGGCTTAATCAATTCTGAACCTGAGCCAATCGCCGTAAATTTACGATATGCGGTCGCTTGTTCATAATTTAATAATTTTTCTTCATCGACAGCATGCATAATGCCATTTTCATCTAGACTAAAATTAGCAATATAAACTTCTTGCATACGTGCATCTAAAACAGCTGTAACCTGCTGTAATCCTGTCAAACGATATGCAGCTTGCGCTAACGCTTGCAAGCTTGATACAGGAATAACAGGCAAATCTTGTGACCATGCCAAAGCTTGAGCAACCGCAGCATTAATACGTACACCACTAAATGAACCTGGCCCACGACTAAACGCAATTGCAGCCAAATCAGCCAATTGAGTTTGAGTTTGTAATAGTGCCTGTTCAGTTAATGGCAAAATGGTTTGCGTTTGTGCTTTTGGTCGCTCATCTAATTGAAAATAGAGTTCTTGAACATCATCAATTAATGAAACTGAACAGTGCTCATTTGCAGTTTCCAATGCAAGCAACTTCATGCAAAAACCTTAGCTTAAAAGAGATAAAAAACGTCGAGTATCATACCCCACTCAAGCGTCCTAAGCGAGTTATTGACTTTTTATAAATACAAAAAAGCCAAGGATATACTTGACTCAAGAAACACACTATATCAATTCGTAATTATTAGAAATTAAACTCTTCCAATACTAAAAAACTCTTATAATGTTCAGCATAATGTAAAGCACTCAAGCGTAACCGTGCAGCGCCTTGCTCATCTAAAGTTTTGATCACTTTTCCTGGTGATCCCATCACTACAGAATTATCAGGGATAACTTTACCTTCAGGAATCAATGCATTTGCACCAATAATACAATTTTTACCAATCACCGCATTATTTAAAACTACAGCATTGATACCAATTAAAGAATTATCTCCAATCGTACAGCCATGCAACATGGCTTGATGACCGACTGTCACATAATCCCCAATATTCAGTTCAATACCTGCATCAGTATGTAAAACTGCATTCTCTTGAATATTCGAGAAATTTCCAATCCGAATTTTACAATTATCAGCTCTTACAACCGCACCAAACCAAATACTAACTTGGCGACCTAACTCAGCTTGACCAATCACCGTTGCATTCGGTGCAATCCAGCCATCCCAAGGTTCATGTAATGCTTTAGGGCTCAATCCTTGATATGTGTACATCATGACAAAATACTACTCTATTTTAATAAGACGTGATTAGAATTTAGATAATCCAAAATGAGGAGGATTAACTAAAAAAGGCCATTTTTTTTGATGTCCTAGCCCATACTGAAATAATGATACTAACATTCGAGCGGTTAAACCCCATACGATCTCATTTTCAACCTGCATACTCGGAAAATAAATTGATTGTCGAGCTAAACGCACTTCATAGGGTAAAGGTGGTGCATCAATTAACTGCTGCAATGGTGCAAAAAAAATACGATCTATCTCTGTAGGTTGTGCAATTAGATCTACTTCTGCGGGAATTAATCCTACAATCGGTTTCACAGATAAACCACTACGCGCACGTTGTATCGGTAGATCACCTAACAGTTTGACATCGAACGGATTAAGCGCTGTTTCTTCTTGTGCTTCACGCAAAGCAACTACAATATTACTGGTATCACTCGGATCACGCTTTCCTCCTGGAAAAGACACCTCACCTGCATGTTGAGATAAATGGATTGAACGACGTGTGAGTAAGACCTTCGGTTGCTGTTCTTGTGTAATTGCAATTAAAACCGCTGCATCAGCTTGTTGGATTCGTTTGGAAAAACGCAACCGTTGTTGTAAAAGCTGTATTAACGATGGTTCTTCCATATGACTCATCTCTTTTTCTCATTTTCCTTACAAATCATCATAACTGAAATTTCAATCACAATCATAGATCATGATGCGAAGTGATCAAAATTCAGTTATGCTGAGTTATCTCTGTAGCTGATGATAATTATGAGCTTTTGCGTTGCGTGTGGACATCAAACTGAAGCAAAAATCCCGCTAGGTGATCATAAAACACGGCTCGTCTGTACACACTGTGGCAATATCCACTATGAAAATCCGAAAGTTATTTGCGGTGCATTAGCCATTTGGGATAATAAAGTTTTATTGTGTCGACGTGCCATCGAACCACGTTATGGGCTATGGACACTTCCTGCTGGGTACATGGAATTATTTGAAACCATGGAACAAGGTGCTGCTCGTGAAACACGAGAAGAAGCTGAAGCCGAAGTTGATATTGAACAACTATACTGTATGTATAATATTCCACGTATCGGGCAAATTTATGTTCTATTTAAAGCACAATTGAAAGATGGTGTTTTTGGAGCTGGAGAAGAAAGTCTCGAATGCCGTTTATTTGAAGAACATGATATCCCATGGGCAGAACTCGCATTTCCGAGTGTAGAACAAACTTTAAAACATTATTTTGCAGATCGTAAATTAGGATTATTTCCATCTCATTTAGAAACATTAGGTACACGTTTAGATCATACAGGTTAAATAAAAAGACCGCTTATCGCGGTCTTTTTATTTAACTCTTACTTTATTTTAACAGCTTTACATGCGTTTAAATTTTGATCCGCTAGTTGAATAGTCACTGGACCAGTCCAGCGTTTAGCCATTTTACGATCTTCATCTGTAGGTTTAACATAATTATTTTTATCCGTGTCTTTTAAATTATCGTATAGATTTACATACACACCCTGATAATAAGCGTAAGTGTTTGACCAATATACTGTACTACTTGTCTCAGTAAAGTCAGTTAATGTTATTTCCTTTTGTGGGGCATCACTTAATAAATTGTGAATATTAATTTTAGCGCCACCAATAGCTTTAATCGTTTCATTATAAATAACACCAACATTCAATCCAAACATCGCACCATTTAATATACCAAATTTTGGATTAGATAAAATTGCTCGGATAGATACTGATTTACTTGTAGGTGTAAAAGAGGTTGCTCCTGTAGAGCCTATACGATATTGAGTCTCTCCAAACTCATCAGTGATCGTCCCATCTGAATTAATAGATTGAATTTTTGCACACTCTCCGGACATATCACTAGATGTAGAATTTTTACGAATATCAGTTCGGATATCACCATTCTCGTCAATTACAATCCCTAACTTAATTTTTTCTGAGTCAGGAATACTATTATCAGAGAAACCAAAAATTAGAGTCGCATATAAAGGGAAAATATATTTTTGATTTGTTTTTACATTTGTACTGGTTTTAAAAACATCTTTACCTAAGTAACTTGGCGGGTTTGCTTTATAGATTTCTAAACTTCCATTATAAGCTTGACCACCTATAGTTTGCTCCCATTGCCCCAAATGTGCTGTATTTACAGGGTCAGTATCTTTAGCATTTAATAAAACTCTATAAATATATTCCGTCCCAGGGATTGTATGACCATTAATCAACTTACCTTGCTTAAATTTTAAGTCTTCTGATGGGTTGGTTGTCAAAGCAAAACGCAGCGGTTGGTTAGAGTTTATTTCACGATTAATCGGATTCAACCACGTATTTTGAGGATTAATTTGTACTTTTTGAGCTTTGACTTTAGTAATTAATACAAGTGGTGGATAAAGTTTACCCTCTATAAAACTTGCAGGACCTCTCCATTGTTGACCTGTTCCTATTGTATATCCTTGTCGATCTGTAAGTAAAAAGACCTCCCCCATCGAATGTATAAGGTCATTACCTTTATCAGGATTTACACAATCATTATAATTTGATTGATTACAACCAAAAAAGCCATCTGGAGTCTTAACTGAAGGTGTAATTGTACCCGCCTTTAAGAAAGGTATTGTTGTTTGCCATACACCTGCATTAGATAAATTTAAGAGACGCTGAAGCAGCACCATCGCCTGTTCATCTGTTACATTACTAACACTTAACCATGGCTTTAATATATCAACGTAAGAACCATTACTCAGTTCAGCGACACCAATATCTTTAGTTAATTGAGATAATAGATCTTTCTTTTCGTTAGTAATCTGAGTAGGTTGAATATCACCCAAAGCGTTATCTTCTTGCTCAAGACCAATACTATGGAAAATTTTTATTAATGCTATCGCTACACGAATAGTCTCATCATTTGGATCAAGTGCTGTTGGCATTTTTCCTGTTAATGCGCTTGCTAAATCAATTACTCGAAGCCGTGGTACTGGATACCTTGAGTCATTAATCTTAGAAATATCATCTAATTTCACAATACCAAGGTTAATTTTCCTAGCATCTTTACCTTGTATATAAAAAGTTGCAGTGTCGCCTAATTTACAAGCTCCCCCAACAGCATTTGAATCAAGTTTAGTTGCAAAGTGATTTGCCTTATCGCTACTACAATCAAAATTTAAACCAGAAATAGGATAATCCATGGCAAAGGGTAGACAGTCGCTACTTGTAGGCGTACAACTCGTACTAGTTGTTACGCCACTAACCCCTTTATTTGGATCTTCATTAATTTTTGTACTCTCGCCTCCACAACCTTGTAATAATGCTACTAATGTCGTTAAAGCAAAGGGTAAGAAAATTTTGTTATTTGTCATGGGTTCATCCTATTAATGCTTACTGTAAAGCAGCAATCTTAATCTGTCCTTGATTTGAAAGTTCCTGCTCTGGAACATCCACGGCTGATGCTAATGGAGTCATCATCATATAATAACTTTTAGGCGGTATCTTAATTACACCTTGAAGGGCTGCATGTTGTAATAATGTTGCTGGAATCTTCTGATTCTTAAATCCACTCACGCCTTCTAATATACAACCAGACTTATCTAAAAAAATCACTAAAGGCCAATAATATGTCGGTTTATCATTATTAGATGCATAAGAATCCAATTGCATATATTGAATATTTTGATCAAGCTTAATCAATTCATATTCAAATTTTTCTTTTATAGGTTTCCGAGGCCATAAGCCAATTTCTTTTTCGGGAACTAAACTCTTGATTGTTTTATTTTTGCTATAGCTTTCTAAGAAACAACGATCATTCTCAAATGCCAGAGATAAATCTTGTGCAGATAAACGAACATAATTATTAGATAAAGTAATTGAATTTAGACTCTGGTTTGATTTGTTTAATATTTTATCCAAAATTGATCGACTTACGCCTTTTTTACGCTCTATCGTCTCTAAACGTCCTGTACCATCAGGCATAGTATAAAAGCGCTTTTTACCTTCTAAATTAAATTCCTGATCTTCTAAATATTCATTATTCACATATTCAATACCATCTACTTGTATGAATGCAGATGAAGCAGATGAAGCAGATGAAGCAGATGAAGCAGATGAAGCAGATGAAGCAGATGAAGCAGATGAAGCAGATGATTCTGCCTCAATATTAGTTAGACTTTTACTAGCAACATTTAATTTTGGTGTTATCTTTTTATTCGTATTTGCATCAATTATTTCTTTTGAAGTATTTATAAAATTTTGAGATTTTGGTTGATGGACTACTTCTGCGTCAGAAGCTAATTTTGATTCTGAAGATGATTGCATTTTAACTGCATTCTTAACAGCATCTTGCTTAGATATTGATATTGTTGGTAAATTTAAATTGACATTATTTCTAACAGGTAGATTTTTTTCTGATGCTGCTGGAGAATCAACATCATTAGAACGTATAACCTTATCTGTTCTATTCTCATTTTCTGTTGGTTTTTTAGGAATAATCATTGGTCTTCCATCAGGGCCAATAATTGTATAAAAACCTTGTGCATATACAACCGAAGTACTTGCAATAACAGTAAAAATTACAGATATTGCAAGCTTAGATTGTTTTATTATCATAGTCGTTAACATTACCATTTTGTTCTATAGCTGATACCAAGCAAAGTTACCTTAGTATTGGTTTTAATATCTAGGCCTGCATACGGGTTTAATAAAATATTATCAACCCCTGTTTTATTTGCAAGACTACTAGTATTTGCAGGAATATCATCACGACTGCGTAAGAAGCCAATTGAAAGATCTAAATCTGTATCTTGATCAAATCGATAACCAGCACCTAAACCGAACAGTTGAGCATTATTAATAGGTACCATCGTATTGCGCTTGTCATCCGGAATTGAACTTGTACGAGGCTCATAACCCATGCGTAACTTCAGCCGATCAGTTGCAGAATACTCAAAACCGATTCCCCAACGCCAAGATGATTGAAACTTTAAAGGTAAAGCTAAAGAACGATCCGTTACATCAGCAGTCAAAAGTTTAGCAACCTTTAATAATGATATTTGTCGATCAAATTCAAACTTAAACTTATCCCATGCAGCGAAGTCGGTCCAACCGAGATCAAAGTTCATTTGCAAGTCGGGAAATATTTTATATTTTATACCCGCTTTAAAATGTTGTGGATATTTAAAATCCATGGCAACTAAACCAGATTCCACATTAGGAATATACCCAGGCAAGCCAAGAATTGCCGCAAGAATTTGACCAGTCGCTGACGAATTTAAACCAGCTACGAGTTGTTGCGGAGCTGTCGCATTATTAATTAAATATTTACCTCGCAATCGCATTTTAGCTTCACTTTGATAAACCATACCAAAACTAAAATCATCGGTTGGCTCCCATAATACGCCCAAATTATAACTTGGACTTAATGATTGCTCTAAAGATACATCCATTGCCCCCACTTTACTAAACGGGTTCATACCTTCTTTGGCGTTACAAATACCAAATAATAGTAAATCGGTGATAATATCCCCATTATTCTTAAATGGAGTACATACCACTTCATCTACCATTCGCAATACACCAATCATTTCATTTGGAAAGCGTAGATCCGTTTTAAGTGCGATCGCTTGGTAAGACATACCAAATGATGCACCAACTGATAAATGATCATTCACTTGATAGCCAAAAGAGGGCGATAAATAGGTAATACGCTCTAATGCAACTTGTTGGCCCATATAATTACTTGGATTACCATCTTCTGCGCCAAAACCTGCAACTAATGGTGCGTACATAGCTGTCGCATAGGTTACTTTGGAACCAGGTGGCTTATAAGCAATCGCTGCAGTTGGTGCAGCTAATGGAGCATTAGGTCCTAAATCTACGATTTTTTTAAGAATCGGTACATAAATACTTGCGTATTCAACGTCCCCGTGAACTGTTCCTTTAAAATCTGTACAAATTCCAGTTCTAACTTCTGGTCCGTCATTACAAACCAATGGATCATCGGAATAACCAAAAACATTATAACCAGCAGGAGCTGAATAATCCCGTTTAATCGCAAAATTAGCTAAAATCCCTTGTACATCAGTTTGTAAACCATCAATTTTCGCCAGTGCTGCTGGATTAAAATGTACTGCACTAATGCCTGGTGGATCAGCGGTGACAGCATTCCCCAAAGAAAGAGAACGTAAGTCTACAGATAAGTCTTGTCCCAATTGCGCATTGGCAATATTTGATAAGCTAGCTAAAAAAATTGCTGCCGTTAAAGGACATAATTTTAGGTATTTCACCATTACATCTCCTTAACGAACTTTTTTGCCGAAACCTATAATATCGAGTGGGAATGACAAGCCCAAGGACACATCTGGCGCATCTTCCGTTAATCCAATAGCAACGGTGCCATTTACAATTGTTTCAGGTGATACCCTTACGCCCAATGCAAATGACAACATGGCACTACTTTGATCGGCCGATTGATAACTTTCATCATTCTTGAAGTAGAATTTTGCACCAGTGTTAAAACTTTGCTGATAGGACATTGTGAGTGATACGTCGTAGTTAAACGAATATGCAAATCCGAATGAAAAACCACCACTTAAACCTGGATCAAAACTTTCCAACACTCTGTTTCCGCGTAATTGGTTAAGTCCAGATTCTTTCAGACCATAGTTCGCCGATACTGAGCTGAAAAGCACAACAGGATCGATGTATTTGCGAGTACTTGCACCAAAACCAACAGAATAATAACCTTTACCAGTTGACAGCTCATCAATACCAATTTCATAAGGACTATCACCAGTTTTAGTTGATAAGTTACCAAATAAAACCAACGGAAGACGCCCTTGCTTTAATGGAAATGGTTCCCAACGAGCACCAAAAGAAACATCACCTAAACCTGCGGCTGTCTTATCCTGTAAAAGATCTTTTTTAGCGATTAATGGAATAGATGCTGATAAGGTCAAGTTATCAAGTAAACCATATTGCGTGGTAAATGTATTGGTCAGTGTATGGTTTGCATCTTCTTCAACACGTAAGCGTTGTAAAGCACTTGTACTATCGCCCGTAGCAAGATCTAGTCTACTATCTCGATAGTATGTGTAATCAATGTCATAATAAGAAGAAATAACACCTTTTTTTATCAATGAATATTGACGTTCGTTAGATGTAAATACTTCTTGTAAATTTGTTTCTTTAGTCGCATCACCTTCTTGCTTTTGTAATGCATTTGCTGCTTGTGTTGCTTGACTATCACCAGCTTTTACATTGGACTCATCTTTCACTGCATTTGTAGCTTGATCTACTTGCGCTGTTTGTTCGGTCTGAACTTCCGTTGATTTCTGTTCTTCAGCATAAAGTGTTGTTGTTACTGCACTCATACTTAATGCCAACACACTGATGTTCATCCATGGACTTTTCATTTTGCGTTACATCCTATTAATACATTAATTTTAATGATTTCTAAATTACTTCCGCTTGTAATATAAGCGCATAAAAGTCGTAATTGGTTGATTGTAAGTAGCAGAGGTCGGATCTGCATCTAATACTTTACGCATCGTTGATGCCTTATCAGCCATACGTTCAAACTTTTGTGTCGGAAACTGAATTTCCGCAAGCGCGTATTTATTAACAGTTGCATCTTCTACATGGCGCATATCTGAGTCTTGCAACGCTAATAAATTTTTACGATACTCTTCCGGAATATCTACAATGAAAAGTGTATTATTATCCCAAATCTGTTTGAAGCGAATTTCATCAAAACTAATATTGCCTAATGATGGATCTGCAACATACACTCGACCGTTTTTATATGCTTTATATACAACAAAATGTTTAAAACCAGCATAAGTAATAGGAACAATTGCAGGCTGTTTTAAACTGGTTAAATCTGAAAACTCCCCTCGATAACCACCACTATTCAACCCAAGTGCAGTAACAAATCGCTTCATGTCTAACAGAGAAAAACTACGGCGCTCAATAATACGTTGATACTCACCATACTGAAGCAAACCTGTCATTGTTTGTTGTTCAGTCAAACGTAAACCACCATAGCCATTTAACAGCGTAGTTAATGCGGCTGATCCACAACTGTAGTCATACGCCTGACGAACAATACCACGAAATTGATCTTCTATAGCAGGTTTAATTGTGACCGCCTCACGATGATTACGTGTAAAAGAAGGATTACGAGAATCTAAGGTCTCTGTATAATATACAGTCCCCTCTGGTTTTTTTTCTATTTCGAAGGCTTGCGTTGTAAAGTAATACATCAATGCTGAGCCTAAAGCGATCTCTAACATAAGTCTCTTTTTCTAACAGTGGCACAACTTGCCTTATTCATTTTATTTTAGTGTCCGTAAACACCTCATCCCTGAATGTTGAAGATACCTTTTTTTATAAAAAAAAGCAGCTTTTTTTTAGTTTTTTTTGACGAAATGTATTTTTTAATAAAAATTAGTTGTCATTAAGTAATTTATTGTGCTTTAGCAAAACTATTTTCCATTTTTTAGCACATAAAAATACTTATTTCAAATAAAAAAAGCGCAACTAGTGCGCTTTTTTTGTTATAAGATTAGTGACCAGAAATAGTGATCATAGAACCTTGAACATTTGCAGTACCGTTGAAGTAGTAAGTTTGTAAACCTTGAACTTCCACATCACCAATTGAAGCTGCTGCTTGGCTACCTAAATGAATACCTTTGATGTACATATCAGTTTTAGGTGTAGTAGCACCTGAACCTGTGATAATTTTTAAGTAACCGTTATTAGTGTCTTCTTTACCAACAACACTTACAGCAGCATTCACTGTTAAGTTTGCAGCGTTAGCATCAGCAACTTTGATGCTCTCAAGGTAAATTTGACCAGCAGCACGGTTACCAGTTGTACCATCTGCAGTACCAGTTTTTGTAGAACTATCAACAATACCTAGGTTTTTAATCTCTAAACCACCTTGCATAGTTGTATTTAATACAATCATCGCACCTTGTGGAGCAGCACCTAGCTGAATATTTGCATCCATTTTACCAGTTTTGATTGTTAAACCAGATAAAATTGCGTTGTAGTTAGTTGTATCATTACCACGACGAACTGTAGTGCTTGCTGCATTAGAGCCAGACACACCAATTTCACCGATGTAGATATCTAAACCAGAAACAGCTGCTGCAACGTTAAGGAAAGCACCATTTGTACCAGTACCAGCATCTGTATCAATTGTAAGGTCAGCAAGGTTATGTGATGCTAAAGCACGAGTATTATCAACAGTAGTAGCATTCAACATTGGAGCTGTAATTACAACACCTTTAGTAGCAGTAAGACCTGTACCGTTTCCTTGAATTACAATTGCACCAGCAGTACTAGTACCGCCTAATGTAGTATTTGTCAAACCATCGTTATCGTGAATTAAAACTTTATCAATTTCAATTTTAGAGATACCGATACCAATATTGATACCGTCTTGACCTGTTGCAGCGCTTAGTGCAGCATCATCCATTGACTGCATAGCCATTGCATTCGCGCTAATCGCCATTGAAGAAACTAAAGCTAGTTTAGTAAACATTTTCATTGAGCACTCTCCCAAGAGCATTTATTTTTTGACTTTCACTACTCTGCTGTTCACTGTCGTTTTTTTCTTAATGACAAATTGAACTTCCAATCCTTGAGTAGTTCGTTTAGCAAGTACTAAATTACAGGTTTGTTATTTTATGTTCAACTACTGTTAATCGTTTTTTATAAATAACCCGACAAACGGCATAATACTTTTTTCGTGCACCACTTTAATTTATATGCTCTAACATATGGAAAGCACTATAGTTTTTTAATCAGCATTTTTAGAAAATCATAGTCAAATATCCTATTTAAACCTTTTATCATCCGCCCAAATCACTGCAAAATGTAAACAATTGCGCTTTCTTAAACCAATTCATGAAAATTGCAACTTGTTTTACAATTTCAGTAGACAGAATCACAATACATTTCAGAAATATTTTTCAACTTTTATCTACAGGATAAATATCAGTAGAGTTTAGATGATTGTAGTACAATTATATTTTCCAAATGTATATGAATGTATTTTTGTTATATGTCTCATTTTCAGCAAAAACTTGACACGCAACTCACCTCTGCATTTGACCTTCTTATACAGCTGAATGAACTCACTGGTTTAGTTTATTTATATGACAATCACACTCCGACAATTGGTTTTTTGCCTCAAGAATTTTTAGTATTAGAACAGTCAAAACTCAAAAAATTTTGTAAAACTCAATTTAATAAATATAAGAATGTACAAGCAACCTTACCTATTAGCGATTTTTTAAATTTTCAATCCCATTCACAAAGTTCAATGAAAACTACTTTTGGTGGTGGATATATTGGCTTTTTTAGCTATGACTATAGTGCAAATCAATTTATAAACATGGTTTCACGAAATCAACCCAGTTTTTTCTTAGGTCTATATTCGACTTTTTTAAAGTTTCAGGATGATGCTTGGTATTTTTATAGTGATGAAAATGAAGCTGAAAGTATTTATCAAAATGTCATAAATCTAATCAATCAATCAATCAATATTCAAAAAACACCTTTCTCATTATTAGAAAAATGCTATCCGCGCTGGTCTAAGCAACAATACCTACATGCATTTAATCAAGTGCAGGAATATATCAAAGCTGGTGACTGCTACCAGATTAATTTAACTCAAGAGTTTATTGCAAAAACAGAAGGCTCATTATTAGATCGAGCACAGGATTTATGGGCGCTCACCCATGCACCTTATGCTGCCTATCTCAAGATACATGATTTTGAGCTACTCAGCTGTTCTCCAGAATTGTTTGTCGAATTTCAAACAAATCGAAAAATTAAAACACGACCAATTAAAGGTACAATGCCTCGTTTTGATGATGCCGAGCAAGACCAACAATCTAAAGATCAGCTCAGCCGCTCTGAAAAAGATCAGGCTGAAAATGTGATGATTGTTGATTTACTTCGGAATGATTTAAGTGTTTATGCAGAAACAGGATCTGTAGAAACGACAAAACTTTTCGAAATTGAAAGCTTCAACCAAGTCCATCATATGGTCAGTGAAATCACTGCAACCTTAAAAAAAGAAGTAAACCCCATGCAGATGTTATTGTCCGCTCTTCCGGGTGGTTCAATTACAGGGGCACCCAAAATTCGCGCTATGCAAATTATTAATGAATTAGAAGGTGCTCCACGTGGCGCATATTGTGGAAGTTTGGGTTATTTTAATTTTGATGGAACAGGTTGCTGGAATATCTTAATCCGCAGTATTCAAAAATATCAGGATCAATTATCGATGTGGGCAGGTGGCGGCATTACGGTTGCTTCTGATGCCCAAGCCGAGTACCAAGAATGCTTTGATAAAATTTCTGCCATGCTTGATTTGCTCAATACATGGCAAAAATCTGAGAACTAAATTTTATAGAATTATAAAATTTGATTTTTAAGTGTATCGATTAGACGTTGATTTTGTTCATCTGTACCAACCGTGATACGTAAAAATTGATTAATTCTTGGTTTATTGAAATAACGCACAATAATACCATGCTCACGTAATTGTTGAGCCAGTTGAGCAGCATCGTATTGAGGATGCGTGACAAAGATAAAATTGGCTTTCGATGGCAATACATCAAAACCCAAAGCCACGAGATCACCAACTAATTTTTCTCGACTCTCAATCACTTTGGCACATTGCGCTTCAAAATAAGCTTGATCTTCAAATGAGGCCACCGCTGCGGCGATCGCAAAACGATCGATTGGATAGGAATTAAAGCTATTTTTTACAGCTTCAAGTGCAGCAATCAAATGCGCTTGAGCAATCGCAAAGCCGACACGTAATCCCGCCAATGAACGAGACTTAGATGTCGTTTGGCAAACGACTAAATTTTCGTAACGATTGACCAATTGCACTGCTGACTCAGCGCCAAAATCGACATAAGCTTCGTCAATCACCACGACTCGATCAGGATTTGTTTTAAGTACTTGCTCAATCTGTGCTAATCCTAATGCAATGCTGGTTGGCGCATTCGGATTGGTAATGATAATACCGCCATTTTCCTGTTCATAATCCGACACATCAATTTCGAATTTTTCATTCAATGGAATCTGCTTGGTCTGAGTTCCAAAAAACTGGCTATAAACAGGATAAAAACTATAGGTAATATCTGGGTAGAGAATTGGCTCTTTCTGAATAAAAAAAGCCTTAAAAATATGCGCTAAAACTTCATCCGAACCATTACCGACAAAGACTTGAGCAACATCAACATGCTGCTGTTTAGCAATTGCCTGCTTTAAAGCGGTCGCATCTGGATCTGGATACAAGCGCAAAGCATCGGCTTGGTGAGTTAAAACTGCTTGAACAGCTTCCACAACTTTAGGTGATGGTGGATATGGGTTTTCATTGGTATTAAGTTTTAGTAAGTTCTGAATCTTAGGCTGCTCACCTGGTACATATGGCTCAAGTTCACGAACTTCTGGACTCCAAAAACGCATTTGTTCAGTTGTAAACGTCATTGTTCTACTCTCATATATCTCAAAAAAGGGGCTTCTATCAGCCCCTATCTATTCTTCGAATCGGTTATTGATAACGATAGCGTGCCGAGCGTGCATGGGCATCAAGATTTTCTTCAACTGCCAACACATCTGCTGTTTTAGCCAAAGTTTTAACGCCCTCTTGCGAGCACATAATTAAACTTGAGCGCTTTTGGAAATCATAAACGCCGAGCGGTGAAGAAAAACGCGCTGTACCCGAAGTCGGTAAAACATGATTTGGGCCTGCACAATAATCACCGATCGCTTCAGGCGTATAACGCCCCATAAAGATCGCACCTGCATGACGAATCTCTTGGCTCATTAATTCAGCATCATCAAGACATAATTCTAAATGCTCTGGAGCAACCTGATTAATCAGTTTAATCGCTTCCGCACGATCCTTTACCAGTACCAACGCACCACGATTTTGAATCGAAGTTCGAGCAATTTCTGCTTTTGGCAATTCACTTAAATGCTTTTCAATGGCTGTTTCGACAGCATTTAAAAGTGCTTCATCTGGCGTAATAAAAATGGCTTGTGCAACCGTATCATGCTCAGCTTGAGACAATACATCCATAGCCAACCATTCAGCATTATTTTCCCCTTCGGCATACACCAAAATTTCCGAAGGCCCCGCGATCATATCAATACCCACCTGACCAAAGACTGCACGTTTGGCTGCTGCTACAAAACGGTTCCCCGGTCCTGTAATTTTATCGACCGCTGGAATAGTTTGCGTTCCATAAGCTAACGCTGCAACGGCTTGAGCACCGCCAATAGTAAATACACGGCTTACCCCTGCTAAATATGCAGCTGCTAAAACCAATGGATTCAATTCACCATTCGGCGCTGGAACCACCATGATAATTTCAGGAACCCCTGCTACATGTGCTGGTAAAGCATTCATAAGTACAGATGATGGATAAGATGCTAATCCACCAGGAACATAAATCCCGACGCGATCAAGTGGCGTGACTTTCTGACCTAAGGTATTACCCAGATCATCAACATAAGTCCAACCTTCCTGCTTTTGTGCCTGATGGAAAGAACGAATACGTTTTGCAGCCAATTCTAAGGCTTCACGAATTTCTGTGCTTAAGCCTTCAAATGCAGTTTTAAGTTGAGCTTGGGTCAGTTCCAAATCCGAGAATTGATGCGCTGGATGTCGATCGAACTGTTGTGTTAATTTAAGTACATGATCATCACCATACTGACGAACATCAGCAATGATTTGGTCTACAGTTTGTACTAATTGAGGATCATTCACAGTTTCAAATGCTAAAAGTTCAGCAAATGCCTGTTTAAAATTTTGATCCTGAGTCGATAAACGTCGCATCAATTTACCCACAAGGCGAATAAGAGAAAGCTAAGTTTACTCTTTTTCAACACGCTTGTGGGCAAGATAACATCAGCATTTCCACCTGCTTTAATAGAAAAAATCATTTTTAGGTTTAAATATTTTAAATTTTATGTATTTAAGTCTGGATTATCCTAATCTCCATCATGCTGAATTAGCCAATTCAAAGCACCATGACGTTCCACAACAACTGAAGCATTTAAATTTTCAGGCGCATCTTGTTGTTTTAAACGAGCATCATTTGAAAGTAAGACATTCTTTCCCTTAATTAGAACATTAAGCGATAAAAAAACCGTTCAAAAGAACGGTTTTTTGAATCATCATGCAAAATCATACTGAACGTAATTTCACAGCTTCTTCAAGTTGCGTCAAAATTGGATTTAACACGGCTTGTTTACGTTTAAAGCTCGCTTTATTGACAATTAAACGAGAAGAAACTTTGCAAATTTCTTCTAATGGCTCTAAACCATTGGCACGTAAAGTATTACCTGTATCGACCACATCGACGATGTAATCACCCAGCCCAACCAAAGGTGCAAGCTCCATCGATCCATAAAGTTTGATCACATCAACTTGTTCACCTAAACTTGCATAGTATTGACGAGTAAGATTCACGTATTTAGTTGCAATTTTTAAACGGCCTTTCGGACGTTCCATGCCAACTTTACCAGCAGTCATCAATTTACAATTTGCAATTTTTAGATCAAGTAACTCATAAACATGTTGGGCGCCATGTTCCATCAGCACATCTTTACCCGCTACACCAAAATCTGCTGCACCGTTCTCAACATACGTCGGTACATCAGAAGCACGAAGAATCAAAATACGTACTTTTTTATGTGTGGTTGGGAAAATTAATTTACGTGATTTATCAGGATCTTCTAATAAATTAATACCCGCATTCTCAAGTAAAGGTAATGTCTCTTTTAGGATACGTCCTTTACTGAGCGCTAAGGTTAAACCATGATCAAAATTACCCATTACATCAAAATTTGGATCATCGTTTCTTAAGTCATTCATCCTTTTACTCGCTTAATCTGAGCACCTAAACTTTGTAACTTTTCTTCAACTTGTTCATAGCCACGATCGATATGATAGATACGATCAACTAAAGTCTCACCTTCTGCGACTAATGCAGCGAGAACAAGAGAAAATGATGCACGTAAATCAGTCGCCATTACAGGAGCAGCTTGCAATTTATCTACGCCAGTTACGACTGCATCATGCCCTTCCACTTGAATATTTGCGCCCATACGTGACAATTCAGGAACATGCATAAAACGATTTTCAAAAATTGTTTCTGAAATCGTTGCAAAACCACGACCAATCACATTGACCGCCATAAGCTGCGCTTGCATATCAGTTGGAAATTCGGGATGAGGTAAAGTTCTAAAGCTCACAGCTTTAGGACGTTTACCTTGCATATCTAGTTCAATCCAATTATCACCACGGGTCACTTCTGCACCCATTTCTTCAAACTTATCCAATACTGCTTCTAACAATGCTGGGTCCGTATGCGTGGTTTTAACTCGACCACCTGTAATTGCAGCAGCAGCTAAATATGAACCAGTTTCAATTCGATCAGCAACAACCGCATATTCACAGCCATGTAAACTTTCAACGCCAGTTACAACTAATGTATCTGTGTCCAGACCTTCAATCTTGGCACCCATTTTAATGAGCATTTGTGCAAGGTCAGTAATTTCAGGTTCACGAGCAGCATTACGAATTGTCGTCACACCATCAGCCAATACAGCAGCCATCAAGATATTTTCAGTGCCACCAACAGTGACCATATCAAAAATAACTTCGCCACCTTTTAAGCGACCATCAACAGAAGCATGAACATAACCATTTTCAACTTCAATCTGCGCACCTAAAGCTTCCAATGCTTTTAAATGCTGATCAACAGGACGTGAACCAATCGCACAACCACCAGGTAATGAAACTTTAGCATTCCCATAGCGAGCCAATAGTGGACCGAGTACCAAAATTGATGCACGCATAGTTTTCACAAGTTCATAAGGTGCAAACTGATTATCTAATGTTGACGCATCCGCACGAACCGTATCCCCTTCATAACTCATTGTAACGCCTAAGCCAGCAATCAGCTTCACTAAGGTGTTCACATCTTTTAAATGAGGTACATTCGTTAAAGTAATCGGAGAATCTGCAAGAATCATTGCAGCAAGTAAAGGCAGAGCCGCATTTTTAGCACCAGAAATACGTACTTCGCCCTCGAGCTTAACACCGCCCGTAATTAAAAATTTATCCATTAATATTTAAGCTCCGAAAAGGCTTGCTTTACGCCATTCGTCTTTTGTCATTGCGCGAATCGTAACTGCGTGCACTTCACCACTTGCGATATAAGAGTTTAATGGTGCATATACGGCTTGTTGACGAGTAATCGTACGTTTGCCATCAAACTGATCATCAACAATTCGAAGGTCGAATTTCCCAGCTTGGCCACTCACTGCTACTTCTGCTTCAGGGAAAGCTTCTTTTAAAATTTGCGTGAGCTGCTCACTATTCATTACTAGACCTCTTATACAACCATGGCGTCAAACCATACATTTTACTATAACTTTTTCAGATAATTCATTAAGCCTTTTCTTTTTTTATCGATAAAAAAAAGAGGCTAGTTGCAATAGCCTCTTTTGATAAAAAACTTAAGTTAAAATTGCCAGCTCATGTTGATAAGAACACTGTATTTTTCTATGTTTTGCAAGCTGTCTTTTTAGTTTTTCTGTTAATTTATTAATCGAAGTATACATATCATCTGCTGTCGCCTGTGCAAACAGTTCAATCCCCGGTAAGCGAATAATCGCCTCAGCAATATGATTAGAGCTCCCTTTATGAGAACGTCTATCAATTTGATGATCTTTAGCCAATTTGATTTGCATACTATTCACTTGATCTAGATGCTTAGTCATTTGACTAAATTTCATTTTTATATTTTCTTCAATAGCAGGCGTAATAGTTAAATGGTGTCCACGAATCGTTATTTGCATAATTCTATCCCTCACCTTTTCTAAGGATACAAAGAATCGCCTAAGCAAATTTAATGCATATTAAGATTCAACATTCATTAAATCATTTTAGCGATTCCTTTAGTGATTATTAAAAAGATTCATTATTCCGTAATAATGAATCCCTAGAATAGTCACACCTTGAAATTTAGATCAAGACTTTTCTTTCTGAAGATGATGGAATATGTAACGATTCACGATATTTTGCAACTGTACGTCGAGCTACTTCAATCCCCTCATCTTTCAACATTTCCGCAATTGCATTATCAGACAAAGGCTTACGCGGATTTTCATTCGAAACTAATTTTTTAATCATTGCCCGAATCGCAGTTGAAGATGCCTCACCACCTGTCGTCGTTCCAACATGACTTGAAAAAAAGTATTTCAATTCAAATAAGCCACGTGGTGTAAGCATATATTTATTAGTTGTTACACGTGAAACAGTGGATTCATGTAATTCAACTTCCTCTGCAACATCACGGAGAACTAAAGGCTTCATCGCCTCAGGTCCTTGTTCAAGAAAAGCTCGCTGATGTTCCACAATACAAGTTGAAACTTTGAGTAATGTTTTATGCCGTTCATCTATACTTTTAATAAAATTTTTCGCTTCAAGCATTTGATTACGTAAATAAACATTATCATCACTCTGATCAGCACGACGAATCATATTTGAATAAAAAGAATTAATCCTTAATTTAGGCATAACATCGGGATTAAGCTGCACTTGCCAATGCTGATCTTTCTTAGAAACCACAACATCAGGAACTTGATATTCAGATTCTTGTTGGCTAAATTCTAAACCTGGATATGGTTTTAATGTTTTTAATAAATCAACAGCACCTTTCAACTGCTCTTTAGACAAACCTGTTTGTTTCAATAATTTATTTAAATCATTTGCTATTAATAATTCATAATACTTCAGTAAACACTTTGCTTCAGCTAAGTATGATTTTTTTTGATCTATGCCTTCTAATTGGATCTTCAAACATTCTGCTAAATTTCGAGAACCCACTCCAATTGGATCTAAACGTTGAATATGTTTTAAAACAACAATAATTTCATCTTCTTCAACCTCATCAGCACTCTCCATTTCATTTAATAGCCGAGTAACTGCAAGCAAAATATCATCTAATTCAGCATCTAAAAACCCTTTATCATCTAAAGAATCAACGATGCAATAAGCAATTAATTTATCTACTGTAGAAAAATGTAATAAATTTACTTGCTCTAAGATATGTTCTTTTAGACTCAATTGAACTTGACGATTATCCTCTCGTTCTTCATATTCTGGCGATGCTAATGCAGTTGATTGATGTGTATAAATATCATCCCATTCGGTATCAACAGGCAAGTCATTTGGTAAATGATCTGCATTAAGTTCCGTGGTTAAATCTCCTGACTCACTGATCTCTGAAGTAGATAAACTTTCTGTTGTATTATTTTCTTCAATTTTTTCCAGTAACGGATTACTATCTAATTGAATTTGTATTTCTTGCTCTAATTCCAAGCTAGAAAGTTGTAGTAAACGAATTGCCTGCTGTAATTGAGGGGTTAACGATAAACTATTCGCAACTTTCAACCCTACAGATAATTTCATGCTAAGACTTCCCTTTTTAAATAAGCAAAAAACATGCCCATAAAAATATTTATAACATAAAGCAATGTTTACGCCTATAAGCAAAGTTCTTTTCTACTGATTAATCTGCTCAAAAATAGCAAAGATGCAAAATATTTATTGTAATAGGGGGTTGTATCCCTCTCATTTAACAAACATGCAAACAGCATAGAATTATTTTATGTTTTGCTGTTTAAGGCATTCAAGCATTTCTTCAAGCACGTTCTTTCCCATCGTTCTTCGCACAAGCTCATTTAAATCCCCTGCTAGAAAGCTAGACCAAGTCGTACTCGTTGAACCAGAAGAATGAGAATAACGACCAGAAACAGACCAGACCTTTTGATCTGATGTAATAAAAGCTACATATAGCTCACCGTCAGGATCATCCAATATCCATTCACGAACAACTCTAGGTTCTTGATTTTGTTTCTCTGTATTTTTTTAATGCTATTCAATATTAAGAAACACAAATAGATAGAAGCAATAGCAGATAAAAGTGTATAAAAAATCATGCTAACCCATCTTTATTAATTATTCGACATATTACTAAGAGAATAACACAACTCTAATTTCTACATATGATACAATTTTCATCAGACTAAAATTTGTTCTTAAATCAATTCCCAATTTCTTTTCTTCCCGAATAAAAAACACCCCTAACCATTAGGTTAGGGGTGTTTAGATTTAAAAGCTGGCGATGACTTACTCTCACATGGCAAAGGCCACACTACCATCAGCGCTAAGAGGTTTCACTTCTGAGTTCGGGAAGGGATCAGGTGGTTCACTCTTGCTATTGTC